>NZ_JAXLWP010000049.1:0-31048 GCF_046328425.1 Kouleothrix sp. | reverse complement strand
AGAGCGCGGAAAAACGCACACGCAACGATGGCTGAGTACCATGCTGCCGCAGGCTGAGCGCGCCAACTGCGTAATTCCTAATAAATCCGGTTATTCGCTTGATTATAGTCAGAGTTCGGGAGTGGCTTCGCCATCCCCGACTTTCTTTTTGTACAACGGTGTCCCTGGAACCGAACGGCGAACGGCACTTATAAGCGAACAGCGAAGATGTTTATAGCCTCATGCGCTAGCCCGGCCACAGCCTATTGACAATATACTAGCTGTGCTTATAATACAAAATATATTGTTCTAATTTATTTTGATATAATATGAATGCAGATACACCGCTCACCTCAAACCATCTGTTTAAGCTTCTGGCACATGATCTGCGCTGGCAGATAATCAGGCGCCTTGCGCTTAGTGACTGTCGCGTAAGCGACCTGACAATCGAACTACAACAGTCAGCCAACCTAATCTCTTACCACGTGGGCCTGCTACGTGCTGCGGGGTTACTGAACGAGCGGCGCAGTGATGCTGATGGGCGCGACAGCTACTACCAGCTCGATCTTGACTGCTTGGGTACGAACTATCGGGCGGTCGGGTTGGGTTTGCACCCCGCGCTGCTCGGAGCGCCAGCCGAAGCGCTCGCAGTGGCTACCGAGCCTTGTCGACCACGAGTATTATTCTTATGCACACACAATAGCGCACGATCGCAGATGGCAGAGGCGATCATGCGAGCACGCAGCCACGGAGCAATTGAGGTGCGTAGCGCTGGCAGCGAGCCTACAGCTATTCATCCGGCGGCTGTTCGCGTGCTGGAACGGGTTGGTATTGATGTTGGCGATCAGCGCACGAAAGATATCGCCGAGTTTGTAGGCCAGCATTTCGATTATGCGATTACAGTATGTGATCGTGTGCGTGAGGTGTGCCCGGCTTTTACCGCTGCGGCAGTGCAGGCGCACTGGAGCATTGCCGACCCGGCCGCCACCACGGGCTCGCCGTTGGAGCAAGACCAGGCCTTTGAGCAAACCTTGCGTCAGCTAGATGTACGTATCGGGCACTTATTATTACTTTTGAAAGGATCGAAAGAGTGAAACAGCGCGTCCTGATCTTGTGTACCGCCAACTCGGCGCGCTCGCAGATGGCCGAGGGGCTGCTGCGCGCGCTGGCCGGCGACCGCTACGAGGTGCTCAGCGCCGGCACGCGCGCCACCCAGGTCAACCCGCTGGCGATCGCGGCCATGCGCCAGCGCGGCATCGACATCGGCGGGCATCGCTCGAAGGCGCTCGACGAGTACCTGACGCAGCCCTTCGACTATGTGATCACCGTCTGCGACAGCGCCGCCGAGACATGCCCGCTGTTCCCCGGCCCGGCGCGGCGCATTCACTGGAGCTTCCCCGACCCGGCCGCCGCCGAGGGCGCCGAGGCCGAGCGGCTCGCGACGTTTGTTGTGGTGCGCGATGCGATCGAGGCGCGCCTGCGCGCGTGGCTCGCCGAGGGTGAGTAGTAGCAGATCTGTAGTAGCAGATCTGCGGGCTTCGTGCCGCCGGAATTTCTTTATCTGCTGCGGCAAAAGCCACACGCGGGCAAACAGCGCCGCGGCAAATAGCCCAAATGGGTGCCTTGACAAACCCGATCGCCCCCGTATGATTGAACGAAATGCGTTCGCCGCCCGCCGGACGCAGCCGTTGCACTTGTGCGCTCACAATTCAATCGACGAGGTGCGATCGTGCCATCATTCCGTGCGCTCCCAACCGCGCGCCCGCTCTCACGGCTGCTCGTATTTGCCTTGCTGGCCATCGGGCTGGCCAGCGCGGCCGCCGCGCCGCGCGCCAGCGCCGCCGGGCCTGCCACCACCTACCCGATCCTGTTCGTCACCCAGGTGCCGATCCGCGCCGACTTCACCACCATCGGCGCGGTGTTCGGCAACCACCACGCCGACATGCAGTCGGTCGCGCGCGGCGGCGACCTCTGGATCCGCTACGCTGACGGCTCGCTGAAGAACCTGACGGCCGCCGCCGGCTATGGCAGCGCCGGCATGCAGGGTGCTGGCGCGATCGCCGTGCGCGACCCAGCGGTGTACTGGGATGGCAGCAAGGCGATATTCAGCATGGTGGTGGGCGCGCCAACCCAGCAGTACCAGGTCGCAACCTTCTACTGGCAGCTCTACGAGATCAGCGGGCTCGGGCCGAGCGACACGCCAGTGATCACAAAGGTGCCGCGACAGCCGGCCGGCTTCAACAACATCAGCCCGATCTACGGCACCGACGACCGGATTATCTTCACTTCGGACAGGCCGCGCGACGGCTCGGCGCACCTGTACCCGCAGCTCGACGAGTACGAGCTGGCGCCGACGAACTCGGGGCTGTGGAGCCTCGACCCGGCCAGCGGCGATCTGCGGCTGCTGAACCACGCGCCCTCGGGCGATTTCACCCCGCTGATCGACAGCTTCGGGCGGGTGGTGTTTACCCAGTGGGATCACCTGCAGCGCGACCAGCAGGCCGACGCCGACGCCATGGGCAGCGGCAGCTACGGCACCTTCAACTACGCCGACGAGTCGGCTGGCGCGGCGCGCCTGAACAGCCGCGCCGAGGTGTTCCCCGAGCCGCGCAGCACGCGCACCGACCTGCTGGCCGGCACGAACCTGGCCGGGCATAGCTTCAACCAGTTCTTCCCCTGGCAGATCAACGAGGACGGCAGCGAGTCCGAGGTGCTGAACCACCTTGGCCGGCACGAGCTGCACGGCTACATCGCGCGCAGCCTCACCGACGACGCGAACCTGGTCGAGTACTACGGCCAGTATAATCGCTTCAACCCAAACCGGCTCGAGAACGCCCTGCAGCTCGCCGAAGACCCGCAGCACCCCGGCCGCTTCTACGCGATCGACGCGCCCGAGTTTGGCACGCACGCCTCGGGGCAGGTTGTGAGCTTCGACGCGCCGCCGACCACCGACGCCGACCATATTGCCGTGACATACGTGACGCACCGCGACACCGCCAGCACCACCGCGACGCCGAACCACTCGGGGCACTACCGCGACCCGCTGGTGCTGAGCGACGGCACGCTGGTGGCCGCGCACACCGCCTACACCGGCGAAGAGCTGAAGGGCGGCGGCCCGCACGCCTCGGCCTACGACTTCCGGCTGAAGACGCTGGTGAAAAATGGCGACTACTGGGTGGCCGGCCAGGCGCTCACCGACGGCATCGCCAAGAGCATCAGCTACTGGGACCCCGACACGCTGGTGCAGTTCTCGGGCAACCTGTGGGAGCTGAGCCCGGTGGAGGTGCGGCCGGTGGCGCGGCCGCAGCGCCTGGCCGCCCAGCTGCCGCCGCCCGAGCAGGCGATCTTCCAGCAGGTTGGGGTCGACCCGGCGGCGCTGCGCGATTTCCTGGCCCAGCGCGGCCTGGCGCTGGTGGTGAGCCGCAATGTCACCGTGCGCGACGACCTCGACAAGCAGCAGCCATTTAACCTGCGTGTGGCCGGCGGCGGCACCCAGACGACTGGCGCGCCCGGCAAGATCTACGACGTAGCCTACGCGCAGTTCTTCCAGGCCGACCAGCTGCGCGGCTGGACGGGCTGCTGCAGCAGCACGCCGAACCCCGGCCGGCGCGTGCTGGCGCAGCCAATGCACGACTCGACTGCGCGGATGCTGAACGGGCTCTCGAAAGGCCCGGCCGGCAGCGTGTCGGTGGCGGCCGACGGCTCGCTGGCGGCGTTTGTGCCGGCGCGCCGCGCGATGACCTGGCAGCTTACCGACGCCGCCGGCACCGGCGTGGTGCGCGAGCGCTACTGGCTGACGTTCCAGCCCGGCGAGGTGCGCGTGTGCGCCAACTGCCACGGCCTGAGCCAGTTCGACCAGGCCGGCCACACCACGCCAACCAACTCGCCCGAGGCGCTACGCCAGCTGCTGAAATCGTGGAAGCTGCTGCTGGCGCCGGCCAACCAGCTGTATCTGCCGCTGTCGCGGCAGTAATATCAACTCCGTTTGATCTCTTTCTTTTAGGACTTATACCAACTCCGTTTGATTACTTGTGTTTTCTGCGCCGGCTTTGCCGGGCGCCGCACAAGAAAAGAAGGGGCGGCGAAGCCGCCCCCAAACCCCCACCAAAGTGTGCGTGATCGCTTAATTTGGTATTATACGATCTTCGCTTGATCACGTATCGATTTTCCGCGCGCAGCGCGGAAAATGGACACACGATGAGCAAAAGTACCGTGCTGCCGCAGGCACCATGCACGGCTTCGGGAAGGCGAACGGCATAACTGCGTTTGTCCGATTGGTATGCCCTGCCCGGCTTCGCCGGGCAGGGCATACCAATAGAAATTTCAGGGGCGGCACTGCCGCGCCCGAAATTTCTTTGCGGTGCTATACTCAGCGCGGCCGTATCGTATCGAGGAGGTGCTGACGCTATGGAGCTGACCGTCACCACGCCCGCGCTGCTGTTCCCGGCGATCTCGCTGCTGCTGCTGGCCTACACCAACCGCTTTCTGACGCTGGCCGCGCTGACGCGCGAGCTGTATGGCCGCTACCGCTCGCAGCCCGAGGCGCGCATCGCGGGGCAGCTACGCAACCTGCGCTACCGCATCGGCATTATTCGCCGGATGCAGACGTTTGGCGTGGCCAGCTTCTTTGGCTGCGTGCTGTCGATGTTCACGCTGTTCGCCGGCTACGCCGAGGTTGGCAAGTGGATCTTCGGGCTGAGCCTGCTGCTGCTGCTGGCCTCGCTGGGGCTGTCGCTACGCGAGATCCACGTCTCGATCGACGCGCTCACGCTGCAGATCGCCGATATCGACGAGCTGGAGCGCGAGCGCGAGGCCGGCGCGCCGGCCTAATCGGCGGTTATGATGCCCCATAGCTCGATCTGGCCGTTGCGCACGATCGCCAGCGCGCGCCGGTGCGGGCCGATTGCAACGCCCTCGGCCGCGCCGTTGAGCCGGTGCAGCAGCTTGCCGTCGCTCAGGCGGTAGAACGCCACGCCGCTGGGGCCGCTGCTGATCAGCAGCTGGTTATCGCCGCTGATCAGCAGCTTGTCTTCGGCGCTGGCCCCCACGTTCGCGAATGGCGCGCTCTCGCCCATCCGCCAGATCTGCACCAGCCCGTCGGCGCGGCGCGCGCCCAGCAGCGCGCCATCGGGGCTAAAGAACAGCGAGCTTACCCCGCTACCCGCCTCGAGCACGCCGGTCTCGGCGCCGTCGGCGGCGCCAAGCAGGTGGATCGTGCCGGCCGTATCGCCCACCACCAGCAGCGCGCCGCTAGGGCTGAACGCCGCCGCCGCAACGCCCGTAAGCTTCAGCGGAATCGTGCTGCCGCTTGCCGCATCGACCAGCGCGCTGCCCGCGCTGTCGGTGGCGAGCAGCTTGCCGGCAGGCGCATACGCGTTGATCGCGGCGAGTTGCTTGCTCCAGCCCGGCGGCTCGCGCCCGTCGGCCGGCAGATCCCACAGCGCCAGCTGTTCGCTTTGATCGCCGTATGGTGGCACGGCGATGCAGCGCCCGGCCAGCCGCCGGCTGTCGGGCGCGAACAGCAGATCGTACTGGCCCCATGTACACTCCGGGCCGAGCGATTGCTGCAGCACGCCTTCCGTCACACTCCACAGGCCTACGGTCGAACTCGACGCCGCGCTGGCGAGGGTCTGGCCGTCGGGGCTGAACGTGGCTTGGGTAAAGTACGGCAGCGTGAGCGTCGCCTGTGCCTGGGTGCGCAGATCGAGCAGCGTTACCTGATCGCGCGAGCTGAACGAAATTGTGCGTTCGTTGCTCCAGCCCGACGCTGCTGTGCCGTCGTCGCTGAAGCGGAAGTTCTCGGCGCTGATTGCGCCCCAGGCCGGCTTTGCCACCGGCTGGCCGTCGGCGGTGCTGTGCAGCTCGATGGTGTAGCTGTAGCCTTCGCCGGAGCCAACCACCACCGACATAAACAGGTCGCCGGCGGGGCTCAGCACCACCTTCTCGCCCAGCTCGCCGCCCTGGCCAGCGAAGCCGGGCTCTGCTGCGTGATTGATCGGCAGTTTGGCGACGAGCTGGCCGTCGGCGATCCGCCAGGTTTGCAGCTCGTTGGCCAGCGCCACCAGCAGCTGCTGGCCGTCGGGGCTAAAGGCCAGGTCTTTCACTGTGCTGCCGAGCACCGGCAGTATGCGGCCGGGCTGGCCATCCGCCAGCCGCAGCACGCGCACATCGGCATCGGTGCGGCTGGCCACAAGCTGGCCGTTGGGGCTGAACGTGGCGCTATCGCCGGGAATGCTCTGGATCTGTCTGCCGTCGGCGCTGCGCCAGATATCGGTGCGCGCCGGCGACTGCGCGGAGCGCGTGGCGAGCAGCTGGCCATCACGGCTGAAGCGCGGCAGATCGCCCGCAATCGCGGCGATTTTGGAGCCGTCGGCGGTACGCAGCAGGGCCGTATCCGCCAGCAGGCGCTGGCCGTCGGGGCTCAGCGCGGCGTGGCCGAGGCTGCCGGGCTCGAAGCTCACAAGCTCAAACGTGGGCAGCTTGAGCAGCGCCAGGCCGGCGCTGGTAGCCAGGGCGATTATGCTGCCCGCCGGCGCGGCGGCGGCCTCCCGGATCGAGCCAATGCCGAGCGAGCGAAAGAGCTTGAGCTCGGCCAGGTTGTCGGCGGCGATCTCGCGCGTGGGGAAGGTCGGCGCGTCGATCGGCCAGGCGAAGTTTGCCTCGTGCTCGCTGGGAGTGGGCGGCGTAGGCGCCGGGCTGGCGGCGGGGGGTGGGGCATTGGTGGGCAGCGCGGGTTGGGCAGGCGCCGTGGCGGTGGCGCGCGGCGCGCTGGTAGGAGCAGGCAGCGCCGTGGCGGCGGCGCGCGGCGCGGTCGCGGTAGCGGCGACACCGGCGGCGGGTGGATTGGCCGGGGCGGCGCAGCTCAGCAGCGCCAGCGTACTCAACAGTCCGAACAGCATACGCACGAGCCGGCGGCTCGCCCAGCCAGCAGGCAATTCCATACGCCCTCTTCTTTCAGCTGCCGCTACACCACGAGGAAATCGATCACCAGCCGGCTGGGGTTTTCCAGCGTGCGCATGCGCGTATAGGTTCTTTTCGCCAGGCCAATGCCGTATGTTACCACGGCCTCAAAATCGCCGGCGCTGGCGATCTCGCGCACAACCGGCAGCCTGGTTGCAAGGCGGGCTGGCGCGGTCGGCTGGCCGGCGTCGTCGTGCGCCTGCGCGGGCGAAAGCTGCACCAGCACGATCGCGCGGCCGGCGATTGGCACCGGCAGACCCGAGCCGTCGGCGATCAGCTGCTTGACATATTCGACGAGCATGGGTGGGATTGGGCCGTTGAACTCGAACACCACCCGGTCGTACTGCGGTGTTGCCTCGGCGTGGTGCGCCGCGCGGATCGCGACAAGCGTCGAAGTAGGCGGCTGTGGGGTAGTCATAGGCGCTCCTTGAAGATGGGGTGTATATAAGAGTAAACGTAGCAGGCCAGCGTTTTCCACGCTGTGGCGTGGTTCAAACTTGTTGCCTATAGTACTAGGAGTTACGCATTTGCGCTATTCGGCTTTCTCAAGCGGCGCGTTTTCGCCTGCGGCAGCGCGGTTTTTCCGCGCGGAAAAACCGCATACAATACACAGGATAGTACCGCTCTGCCGAAGGCTGAGTACGCTGTTCGCTTGATCACCTATAGATTGAGCTGTACGACGTGGCGAAGCCACGTCGTGCAGCACAAAAGAAGGGGCGGCGAAGCCGCCCCCAAACCCCCACCAAAGTGTACGTCATCAAGCGAAGTTGGTATGAGTACGCCGACTGCGTAAGCCCTAAGTACAACAAACCGCCCCGGCATGTACGTGGCGGGGCGGCTGACTTGCGACAGAGCAGCATCTCAGGGCCGGCCGACCTGCCTCCTGGCCCACAGGCCGCCGAGCGCGGTGATGATGCCGACGCCCACAATAATGATTGCTCCCACGGTATACGGGTCGTTCATGTCCTTCTCCTGAGCTTCGCCACGGCAATCTACCTCCGATGGCTGCAGCTATGTCAAAAACCGTGCCGCCAGCGGCTCAGGAGCAATGCGGCGCTACTCGGCCGGCTTGTAGGCGGTGATGCTGCTGCTGGTGAAGCGCCCGACCAGATCGGCCGCCACATCGGCCGGCAGCGCCGCCAGCTCTTCCGGCGGGTCGGCCAGGAAGTCGTTGGGGGTGTAGCGATGCGTGACGTCGATCGCCACCCGCTCGAAGCCGGCCTCGGCGAGCAGCTGCTGGTACTGTGCAACCGTCAGCGCGCCGGCGATGCAGCCGGCCCAGCTGAGGCCATCGCGGATCTGCTGCTCGCTCACCGGCAGGCCAGCCAGGTCGCCGTCGATCACAATATCGGAAACCGCCAGCCGCCCGCCGGGGCGCAGCACGCGGAATGCCTCGTGCAGCACCTGGCCTTTGTCGGGCGAAAGGTTGATCACGCAGTTCGAGATAATCGTGTTGACTGCGGCGTCGGGCAGCGGGATATGTTCGATGTCGCCCTTGATAAACTCGACATTCGCGGCGCCGGCTTTTTCGGCATTGCGCCGCGCCACCGCCAGCATCTCGTCGGTCATGTCGAGGCCGTAGACATAGCCGGCCGGCCCGACGCGCCGCGCCGCCAGCATCACGTCGAGCCCGCCGCCCGACCCGAGGTCGAGCACCACTTCGCCCTCTGCGAGGTTGGCGATCGCGATCGGGTTGCCGCAGCCAAACGACGTGGTGTTCAGGTCGGGCGGCAGCGCGGCCAGCGCCTCGGCGCCGTACAGCCGTAGCTCCATGCTGTCGCTGGGGCCGCAGCAGCTGCCCTGGATGGCGCTGCCGTAGTGCGCGCGCACGCCAGCCTTGATCTCGTCGGGGGTCGCCATCGAGTTGCTCATGGTCTGTGCCTTTCTGTTTAGATTGACGATCTTCGATATAAGGGGCAAAAAATTAGTTTTGGATACGCCGGCCAGGTGCGTCCAAAACAGCCAGATTCAAGCGCGGGCCGATGCTAGAGATTAGCCTCGATCAGGCGCTCGACGATCACCACGTCGCGCCAGGCGCCGTCGAGCCGGCCGTGCTTCTCGTACACGCCGACCTCGCGGAAGCCCAGCGAGCGCAGCAGCGCGCGGCTGCCGGAGTTTTCGACGAACACGCGCGAGAGCAGCTTCCAGAAGCCGGCCGCCGCGGCCGCGTCGATCAGCGCAAGCATGGCTACGCGCCCGACGCCCTGGCCGCGCGCGGCGCGGGCCACGTACACCGAGAACTCGGCGATGCCGGCGTAGCACTCGCGCGCGCGGTAGGCCGAAGTCGACGCAAACGCCACGACGCCGGTGTCGTCTTCGGCCACCACGATCGGGTGCTGGCCATCGAACCACGCCAGTATGTCGGCCTTGTCGCGCTCGCGCGTCTCGAACGTGCCGACGCGGTCGGCGATGCCCTGGTTGTAGATCTCCGCGATCGCGGCGGCGTCGGCTGTGGTGGCGTGGCGCGTGCTGACCGCCAGCGCCGGCACGGGCGCCAGCCGCAGCGCGCGCGCGCTGCTGGGGCAGGCCAGGGTAAACTCAACCGACGCGCGCACCGCCGGGTTCACCGCCTCGCGCTCCACCGGCTGAAAGCCGAAGCGCGGGAAGAATGCGTCGGCGGTGGTGGTAAGCAGGTACACTTCGCCCATACCCTGCTGCCGCGCCACGCCCAGCGCGGCGCGCACCAGCCGCTCGCCCAGCCGCAGGCCGCGTAGCCCCGAGGCCACCGCCACCGAGCGCAGCAGCGCCGCTTGGCCGTAGCGCTCAAGCGCCGCACTGCCGATCACCCGGCCGTCGAGCCGCGCGACGAGCGCCTGGCCGAAGTGCTCGCGCAGCCCGTCGAGCGGCAGGCCGCTCGACACGAGCAGCGCCTCAACCGCCGCAAAGTCGCCGGGCGCTGCCGGCTCGATCGCGATTGGCATGGTTCCCCCGGGCTCATGAAGCCACACATTGCTTGCGTGTTCCGCCTTTGTGGCTATGCGATATTGGTAAGATCCACGTAGCTGGCGCGCTGAGCTATCGGTGCGCGCTCACGCCAGCGCGTGCAGATGCGCCCGGACGCGCGCGCACAGCTCGGCCACCGCGCCCTGGTTGACGAAATAGTAGGCCCACAGCCCGCGCCGCTCGCAGTCGACCAGGCGCGCCGCGCGCAGCAGCTTCAGGTGGTGCGATACCGTCGGCTGTTTCACCGGCAGCGCGGCCTCGAGATCGCAGACGCACACCCGGCCGGCGTGGCGCGTGAGCATGTCGAGGATCTGCAGGCGGATGGGGTGCGCGAGGATGCCCAGGTCGTCGCTGAGCTGCTGGGCCTCGGCGGTACCGAGGACGCCGCTGCTGGCCGGCTCGCAGCAGCGCGCGCCGCGCCGCCGCTCTTCTGCTTCAATGGTTTCGCTGGTCATATCAGGTTTCTTATTCTTTTTGCTCTGTTCTGCCCGGCTTCGCCGGCCAGGGCAGAGCAAAAGGGATAGGACTTACGCAGTTGCCTTGTCCGGCTCCCGCAATCGGTTGCCTGCGGCAGCATGGTACTCAGCCATTTTGTGTGTGCGTTTTTCTGCTGAAACAGGTACCACTCTGCCGAATGAACACGAGCGACAATCGCTTGCGCTAGCATAGCAAATATATCGAAGCTTGTCAATATATTTGTTGGCCACGATAATCGACATCCAACACACCAGCGCTCATCGCATACTATACCAGTATCCACAATTGCCCAAGGAGGATGCATGCGTCGGCTTGCGTTGGTTGTGCTGGTGATGCTGGCGGCGGCGCTCGGCGCCTGCGGCGCGCCGCAGGGCGCTGGCACAGCGCCGGGGGGCGGCTCGTTCGAGAGCAGCTTTCGCGCGATGAGCTTCGACCAGATCGCTGCGGCGGCGAAGGGCGGCACGGTGAACTGGTACATGTGGGGTGGCGACGACGCGATCAACACCTATGTGAACGGCTTCGTCGCGCAGCACCTGAAGGAACGCTACGGCATCACGCTGAAGCAGGTGCCGCTGAAGGACACCGCCGAGGCGGTGAACAAGGTGCTGGGCGAGAAGCAGGCCGGCAAAGACGCGGGCGGCGCGGTTGACCTGATCTGGATCAACGGTGAGAACTTCCGCACCATGAAAGAGGGCCAGGCGCTGTTCCGCAACTGGGCCGACGTGCTGCCGAGCCAGAGGTTCGTCGATTGGCGCAACCCGGCGGTCGCCAACGACTTCGGCTACCCGGTTGAGTACGACGAGTCGCCGTGGGGCGCGGCACAGTTTGTGATGGAGTACGACAGCGCAAAGGTGCCCGACCCGCCCAAGTCGGTCGAGGCGCTGCTGCAGTGGGCCTGCGCCAACCCCGGCAAGTTCAGCTACCCCGCGCCGCCCGACTTCACCGGCAGCGTGTTTGTGCGCCACGTGTTCTACGCGGCGGCAGGCGACTATACCAGGCTGCTGGGCGCGTTCGACGAAGGGAAGTACGCCGAGGTGGCCGGCAAAGCCTGGAAGATGCTGAACAGCGCTGAGCCGTGCCTGTGGCGCGAGGGCAAAACCTACCCCGAGAGCAGCACCAAGCTCTACGACCTGTTCGCCAACGGCGAGGTGTGGATCTCGATGAGCTATGGCCCGGCCCACGCCGCCAATGAGATCGCCAAGGGCCACTTTCCCAAAACCACGCGCACCTGGGTGTTCGACGCCGGCACGATCGGCAACACCAACTACCTGGCCATCCCGTACAACTCGCCAAACAAGGCCGCCGCGATGGTCGCCGCCAACTTCCTGCTCTCGCCCGAGGCGCAGTACGAGGCCGCGCGCCCCGAGGTGATGGGCTGGAGCACGCCGCTGACGCCGAGCCTGCTGCCACAGGACGCGCTGGCGCAGCTCAACGGCATCGCGCGCGACCCGGCCACGCTCGACGGCGAGACGCTGGCGAAGCACAAGATCGCCGAGCTGCAGTCGACCTGGCTGACGCGGATCGAGAAGGACTGGCGCGCCGAGGTGCTCGAGAAGTAAGGTGAACGCATGCTCTCACGCCTGTTCGACGCAGCCTACGAGGTGCCGCAGGTCAAGCGCTTTCTGAACAAGCGCTGGTACCAGTACCTCGCCAAGGCCGATAAAGACGCGCACATGCTGTTCATGAACTACGGCTATAGCGACGGGCGCGCTGGCGCGGCGGCGCTGGCGCTCGACCCGGCCGACGAGCCGCGCCGCCTGTGCATCCAGCTGTACGCCCGCGTCGCCGGCGCGCTCGACCTGGCCGGCAAAGACGTGCTCGAGATCGGCTGCGGGCGCGGCGGCGGCTCGTCGTTTGTGATGCGCTACCTGCGGCCGCGCAGCCTGACCGGCATCGACATCGCCGAGAACGCGGTGGCGTTCTGCCGCGCGTACCACCACGTGCCGGGGCTATCGTTCCGCCAGGGCGACGCCGAGGCGCTGCCGCTGCCCAGCGGCTCGTTCGACGTCGCGCTGAACGTCGAGTCGTCGCACTGCTACGGCTCGATGGAGCAGTTCGTGGCCGAGGTGGCGCGCGTGCTGCGGCCTGGGGGCCACTTTCTGTTCACCGACCACCGGCCGCGCGCGGGGCTGGCGCGGCTGCGCGGCCAGCTGGTCGCGCGCTTCGACGTGGTGGAGGAGGAGCGGCTCACGCCGGGCGTGCTAGCGGCGCTCGACGCCGACGACGAGCGCAAGCTGGCGCTGATCCGCCGCTACGCGCCGCGCTTCCTGCACAAGCAGCTCGGGCTGTTCGCGGCGGTGCGGGGCTCGCCGCTGTACGAGAACTTCCGCAGCGGCGCGGTTGAGTACGTGCGCTTTGTGCTGCGCAAGGCCAGCCACACGTGAGGCGCGATCTGCGGATCTGGCTGATGCTGGCGCCGGCGCTGGCGGTGATCGGGCTGCTGTTCATGGGCGGCCTGCTGCTCGGCCTGCTCCAGTCGCTCGGCTACCTGCCGCTGATCGGCGAGCGCGAGCCGAGCCTGCGCGCCTACGCTGCCGTGCTGAGCTCGCGCTCGTTTCTGCGCTCGCTGCTGCTGACGCTGCACGTGGCGCTTGTATCGACGCTGCTGGCCACCGCGCTGGCGCTGGGGCTGGCGCTGCTGCTGCGGCAGAGCTTCGCCGGGCGCCGCGCGATGACCTTTATCTTCCAGCTGAACCTGCCGATCCCGCACCTTGTCGGCGCGATCGCGCTGGCGCAGGTGCTTTCGCAGAGCGGCCTGCTGGCGCGGCTGGCCGCGCTGCTCGGCCTGATCGACGACCCCGGCCAGTTCCCGGTACTGGTGTTCGACCCGTGGGGGCTGGGGATTATCGCCGAGTATGTGTGGAAAGAAACGCCGTTCATTGGCGTGGTGCTGCTGTCGGTGCTGCAGGCGCTCGGCGACGACTACGAGAACCTGGCGCGCTCGCTGGGCGCCGGCCGCTGGCAGCGCTTCCGCTATGTGCTGCTGCCGCTGCTGCTGCCGGGCATCCTGTCGTCGTCGGTGATCGTGTTCGCGTTTGCGTTTGGCGCGTTCGAGGTGCCGTTCTTCCTGGGCGTCGCCTTTCCGCAGACGCTGCCGGTGCTGGCCTACCGGAGCTATGCCGATGTCGACCTGCGCGCGCGCCCCGAGACTATGGCCATGGGCGTGATCATCGCGGCGGTGGTGGCGGCGCTGGCGCTGCTGTACATGCGGCTGGGGCGCCGCGCTGTGCCGCGTGGGTGAGGGCGACGCTGATTGGGTGATGTATGGCTGCGGAAATCACAACCGTGTACCGGGCGCGCGGCGCGGCGCACCCTTGGCGCTGGCTGGCGCTGGGCCTGATGGCGCTGGCGGTGCTGCTGCCGCTGCTGCCGCTGCTGCTGTGGTCGTTCGCGTTCCGCTGGGCCTTCCCGAGCCTGCTGCCGGCCGAGTGGAGCTTGCGGCCGTGGCGCTACATCGCCGCGCCCGAGTCGCAGGTTGGCCTGGCGCTTGCGAATAGCCTGGCGCTCGGCGTGGTGGTGACGCTGCTGGCTGCGCTGATCGGCCTGCCGGCCGGGCGCGCGCTCGGGCTGTACCAGTTTCGCGGCAAGCGCCTGGTCGAGTTCCTGATCCTCGCGCCGGTGATTGTGCCCGGCCTTGCGGTGGTGCTGGGCATCCACGTGCTGTTTATTCGCTACGGCCTGTCGGAGACGTTCGCCGGCGTGGCGCTGGTGCACCTGATCCCGACGGTGCCGTACATGACGCTGGTGATGGCCAGCGTGTTCGCGAACTACGACACGCAGTTCGAAGACCAGGCGCGCGTGCTTGGGGCTACGCCCTGGCGCGCCTTCCGGCTCGTCACGCTGCCGGCGATCTGGCCGGGCGTGGTGGTCGGCGCGCTGTTCGCGTTTCTGATCTCGTGGAGCCAGTATGTGCTGACGCTGCTGATTGGCGGCGGGGCGGTGATTACGCTGCCGCTGCTGCTGTTCGCGTTTGCCGGCAGCGGCGACAATGCGATCACGGCGGCGCTGTGCCTGGTGTTCGTGGCGCCGGCCGTGCTGCTGCTGTTCTTCACGTCGCGCTACCTCGGCGGCGAGCCGGCGGCGGTGAGCGGTTTCGGCAAGCTGTGAAGCCGCTGTTTGTTGGCGTGGGTAGCTACATCCCAGGCTTTTCATACCAACTCCGTTTGATCACTTTAGGAGTTACGCACTTGCGCTGTTCGGCTTCCCCAAGCGACGAGATTGAGCCTGCGGCAGCATGGTACTCCTCCATCTTCTGTATGCGGTTTTTCCGCGCTCCGCGCGGAAAAACCGCATACAATACACGAAGAGAGTACCGCTCTGCCGAAGGCTGAGCGCGCCAACTGCGTAAGTCCTACACGTATAGAGTGTGACGACGTGGCGAAGCCACGTCGTGCAACACAATACGAAATTTGGGCGGCGAAGCCGCCCCCAAACCCCCACCAAAGTGTCAGTAATCAAGCGAATTTGGTATTAGTCAGCCTCTGAGACTCATCTATGACATTAGTCGAGATCGACGCGCTCACCAAGCTCTACCCGAACACCGCCGCGCACGCGCTGCACGGCCTCTCGCTTGCCATACAGCCGGGCGAGCTTGTGGCGCTGCTGGGGCCGTCGGGCTGCGGCAAAACTACCACGCTGAAGCTGATCGCCGGGCTGCTGAGCCCGAGCAGCGGCGACGTGCGCTTCGACGGCCGCTCGGTGCTGGGCGTGCCGCCCGAGCGGCGCGGCGTGGCGATGGTGTTCCAGAAGCCGCTGCTGTTCCCGTACATGAGCGTCGGCGAGAATGTGGCCTTTGGCCTGCGCATGCGCGGCGAGCGGCCGGCGGCGATCGAGCGGCGCGTGCGCGACATGCTCGACCTGGTGCGGCTACCCGGCCTCGAGTCCCGCCGGCCGCAGCAGCTCTCGGGCGGCCAAGAGCAGCGCGTGGCGCTGGCGCGCGGCCTGGTGATCGAGCCGCGCGTGCTGCTGCTCGACGAGCCGCTCAGCCAGCTCGACGCCGGGCTGCGCGTCGAGATGCGCGAGCTGATCGTGCGCCTGCAGCGCGAGCTGAAGATCACTACGGTGTTCGTGACGCACGACCAGGAGGAGGCGGTGATGCTGGCCGACCGGATCGCGCTGCTGTTTGGCGGCCGGCTTCAGCAGTACGATACGCCGCGCGGCTTCTACGAGCGCCCCGCCAGCCTGCCGATCGCGCGCTTCTTCGGCGGGCTGAACTTTATCGCCGGGCATAAGCACGCCGGGCGGTTTCACTGCCCGGCCGGCGCGCTCGAGCTGAATGGCGTGACCGCGCCCGATGGCCCTGGCGTGCTGACGATCCGCCCCGAGGCGATCCGTTTCGCCGGCGCGAGCGCCAACACCCTGCGCGGCACGATCACCCAGTCGATCTACCTCGGCGCGCAGACGCGCTACTTGGTGCGGTCGGGCGGCGTCGAGCTGCAGGTGCTGGCCGACCCGCACTGCCCGCGCGCGCCCGGCGATAGCGTCGAGCTGACGCTGCCGAAGGAGCGGCTGTGGGTGCTGCCGGCGGAGTGAGGCGCGGCTAGCGGGCGCGCGGCGCGCGCGCTTTGGCGGCGGCGCGGCCCAGGTTCTCGGCCACGCGGAAGCGCACGATCCGGTCGATCAGGTCGAGCGGCAGCGGCTGGCCGAGCGGGAACTGCAGCGCGCCTTTGGTGCTCTTGTACAGCGATGTCTCGCTCTTAAAGGCCTCGATGCCGCTGGGTGTGGGGTAGAAGCCGATATGGTGCTTGAGCGCGGCGAAGTGCACCAGGTTGCCCGCCAGAAAGAAGGTTGGCATCTGGTAGCTGATCTTTTCCTGGGCCTCGGGCGCGGCGGCGCGAATGGTGGCGCGCACCGCCTCGAGCAGCGCCTGGATGTCCGGCGGGAAGCCGGCAATATATTCGTCGATCGAGCCAAAGCCGCTGTGCTCCATGGTTGCCCTCGCTTCAACATGCTCGCGTTGCCTGTAGTATAGCCGACGGCGCGGCGCGGTCAAGCGCTGCGCGTGGAAGAGGATTGCGATTTGGCCGAAGGTTTCTTTCCGCTCGGCGCGAGCTACTACCCGCCGCACCACGACGAGGCCGATTGGCCGGCCGACGTGGCGAATATGGCCGCCGCAGGCATGACATGCATCCGCTCGGCCGAGCTGCTCGCCAGCTGGGACTACATCGAGAAGGTGCGCGGCGCGCCCGATTGGCGCTGGCTCGACGCGCTGTTCGCCGCCGCGCAGCACCACGGCATGCGCATCCTGCTCGGCACCGGCTCGCCCAACCCACCGATCTGGCTGCTCGACCTCTATCCCGACGCGCAGATCGTCGACCGCGAGGGCCAGCCGTTCCCCACCGGCACGGTGTGGGGCTGGGCCTGCCGCAACCACCCCGGCTACCGCGCCGAGGTGCGGCGCTACCTCGAGCTGCTGCTGGCGCGCTACAAAGACCACCCCGCGCTGTGGGCCTGGCAGATCGACAACGAGCCGGGCTACCCGTTCATCGCCCGGCGCGGCGAGGCGCGGCCACGCCTGTACGACTACAACCCGCACACCGCCGCCGCCTTCCGCGAGTGGCTGCGCGCGAAATACGGCACGCTCGACGCGCTGAATGTGGCCTGGCGCTGGGATTGCACCCACCACCAGTACAGCGACTGGGCGCAGCTGCGGCCGCCGCGCTCGATGCCGCAGGAGTGGGGCGTGGTGACGGCCTGGCTCGACTGGCGCACGTTCCTGAACGAGAACATGGCCGCGTTTGTGGCCTGGCAGCACGCGATCATTCGCCAGCACGACCACGCGCACCCGACCATGACCAATATCTTCGCGCTGTCGGGCAGCGAGCCCGAGATGGCGCTCGACGCCTGGCGCATGGCCGCCCAGGCCGACGCGATCGGCTACGACCTGTACCCTGGGATTGTGCGCGTGGCCGGCGGCAGGCCGCACCTGCACGAGGCGCCCGAGTATATCTCGATGTTTCTCGACTTCGGGCGCAGCACCGCCATCCACGCCGGCCGCGAGTTCTGGCTGCCCGAGCTGGAGAGCGGGCCAATCAACGGCTGGGCGCTTGGCCCCGACTACGCCACCACGCCGCGCGATATCACGCGCTACAACCTCGAGGCGCTGGCGCATGGCGCGAAGGCCATTCTGTACCAGGGCTACCGCGAGTGGCCGTGCATCCCCATCCACTGGGGCGCGCTCGCCGATATGCGCGGCCGCCCGACCGGGCGCTACCGCGCGGCCCAGGCGATCAACCACATGGTAAACCAGCACGCCGCACTGTTCGCGGCCGCCGCGCCGCCGCGCGCCCAGGTGGCGATCTACGCCGACACGCGCAACGAGCTGCTGCTGCACGGCATGGGCGCCGGCGATTTGCTGGCGCGCTGCCTGCGCGGCGCGTACGCCACGTTCTGGCGCGCCGGCTACCCGGCCGAGTTTGCCGACAGCGCGGCGCTGGCCGGAGCGGCCGATCTGCCCTACAAGGTGCTGGTGCTGGCCTGCGCTTTGCTGATCGACCAGGCGACGGCCTACGCGCTGCGGCGGTTTGTCGAGCGCGGCGGCACGCTGATCGCCTTCGCCAAGTGCGCCTGGGTCGACGGCGGCGGCTGGAGCTGGCCCGACCAGCCCGGGGCCGGCCTCGACGAGCTGTTTGGCGTGCGCGCCGGCGAGGTCGAGCGGGCCGAGTCGGAAGCATTGCAGCTGGTGGGCGTGGGCGGCGCGCTGCCTGCGGCCGGCGGCTACTGGCATCGCCAGCCGCTCGAGGCCGCTGGCGGCGAGCTGATCGCCCGCTTCGCCGCTGGCGACGGCGCGATTGTGCGCCACAGCCTGGGCGCCGGGCAAACCTTCTACGTCGGCACGCACCTCGACGCGGCGGCGCTTGAGGACGCGGGCGCGGCGGCGCTGCTGCTGGCGCTGGCCGAGCGATCGGGAATCGCCCGCCCGATCGAGCTGATCGACGCGCCCGGCGCGCTCGACGCGCACCTGCTGCTGGCCGGCGCGCAGCGCCTGGTGATCATCACAAACAATGGCCCGGCGCCGGCGCTGGCGCGGGTGCGGCTGCCGGGCGGCGGAGCGCCCGCCGCCGCGCTGCTGCACGGCGGCGGGCTGGGGCGCGAGCCGGGCGGCTTCGCGATCGAGATCGCCGGGTGGGACGGCGCGGCCGTGCTGCTCGGGTGAGGGCGCCTGCGCGGGAGCGGCCGCGCGCTATCAGGAGGTTCGATGCTCGCAACCGAGCTGCTGCCGGCACTGGCGGCATATGTGGCGCGCCCGGCGGTGCGCGACGCGCTGGGCCTCGCGCCGGGCGACGAGCGCCGGCTGGCGTTTCTGGCGCAGGGCGAGTACAACATCAACTACCGCCTCGACGTGCCGGCCCGCCGGGTGGCGCTGGTGCTGCGCCTGAACGTTGGCTCGCAGATCGGCAAATCGCCCGGCGAGCAGATCGCCTACGAGGCCGCCGCGCTGCGCCTGCTGGGGCCGCACGGCGTCGCGCCGCGGCTGCACTACCTCGACGACACGCTGGCTGCGCTGCCCTACGGCCTGCTGGCGATGGAGTTCGTGCCAGGTGGCCCGCTCGACTACGCCAACCCCGCGCACATCCGCGCGGCGGCAGCCACGCTGGCGCGGCTGCATGGCGTGCCGGCCGCCAGCGGCCCGTTCATCCGCCGCCGCGCGCTGCACGACGACCTGGCCGAGGCGCGCGCGTGGCTTGCGCCGTTTCTGGCATGCAATCGCGCGCCGGCCGACGTGCGTATACTCTTCGAGAGGCTGCTCGCGCGCGCCGCCGAGTCGGCCGAGCGCGACGCGGGCAGGTTTCCCGCGCCGTTCGCGCTGGTGCACACCGACGTGCAGGCGCACAACTTTGTCGTAGGCCCGCCGCCCACCAACAGCTGCACGCTGGTGGACTGGGAGCGCCCGCTGGTCGACGACCCGACGTACGACCTGGCGCACTTCCTGCTTCCGACCACTACTCAGTGGAAGTGCGGCTACACATTCGGCGACGCCGAGCGCGAGCTGTTTCTGGCGGCCTACTGCGCCGCGCGCGCGGATGCCGACGCGGCCGAGCTGCGAGCGCGGCTGCGCGCGCGCTGGCCATTCATCCTGCTGCGCGCGATCGGCTGGTGCGCGGGCGCGTGGGTCGAGTATACCGGCCCCGGCCGCGCGATCGACAACCGCGACACGCTGGCGAAGATCGAAGAGTACTTGCGGCCGGCGTACCTGCGCGCACTGTTCGGCGAGTGGCTGGGCGCGTGAGCCATCCAAGCAGCCGCGCAGTTTCGCATAGTTTGCTGGGAGCCTGTAGCCTATTTGTGCCCTGCACGCCTGGAACATACCGTTGAAGCGAGGAGGAGCCGTATGGCCGAGATTGCGCTGTTCGCCCCATCGATCGCGCGCGCTGGGCGCGTGCTGAAAGAGACCGCCAGCATTTGCCCGGTGTGCCGCACGCAGATCGCGGCGGCCTACGTCGCCGACGGCGACGGCCGCGCGCACTTCACGCGCGAGTGCGCGGCGCACGGCCGCTTCGCCACCGACCTCGGGCCATACGCCGAGTTCTACACTCGCATCTTCGCGCTCGACGAGCAGATCAAGCAGCGCTGGCCCGAGAAGCAGCGCCAGGCGCCCATCCGCACCGACCCATTTCTGATGCGCGACCGCGCCAGCCTGGTGATGCTCGAGATCACCGAGAAGTGCAACCTGACCTGCCCGATGTGCTTCGCCGGCAGCAGCCCGGCCGGACGCCACTACAGCCTGGCCGAGCTGCAGGCGCGGATCGACGAGGTGATCGCGCTCGAGGGCAAGGGCATCTCGTTTCAGCTCAGCGGCGGCGAGCCGACCGTGCGCAAAGACCTGGGCCAGATCGTTAAGATGTGCTACGACGCCGGCTGCGGCCATGTCGAGGTGATCAGCAACGGCATTCGCATCGCCAAAGACCCCAGCTACGCCCGGCAGCTGCGCGAGTGGGGCGTGACCTCGCTGTACCTGCAGTTCGACAGCACCGACGACGACCATATCGAGCAGCTGCGCGGCGAGCGGCTGTGGTGGGTGCGCGAGCGGGCGCTCGAGCACCTGGCCGACGCCGGCATGCCGGTGGTGCTGGCGGTGTCGATCATGCCCGGCCTGAACGACAACCAGGTCGGCCCGACCATGGAGGTGATCGCGCGCAGCCGCGCCAATATCGTGGCGGTGAACTTCCAGTGCGCCACGCCGTTCGGCGGCCGCTTCGACCTGGAGGCGCCGCGCAAGCTGCGCCTGCCCGATATGTTCGAGCTGATGCGCGAGCAGGTCGGCCTCGACCCGTCGGGCTTCTGGCCGGTCGGTAGCGGATCGCCGCTGTGCAACGCCTACGGCCGCGTGGCCTACCGTGGCGGCCGCTGGGAGCACGCGCTCAAGGATTTCACGATCGAAGATTTCCTCGACCTCCAGGGCGAGGATCCGGTGGTGTTCGTGCGCGGCCTGACGGTGGGCCTGACCGAGTGCCTGCCTTATATGATCAAAACGGTGATGAAGAAGCCGCACCTGCTGCGCAAGCTCGCGCCGCTGGTGGGCGACGACCCGCTCGGCTGGCTGCGCGGCAAGAAGGGCGCGAAGCAGACGACGATCTACATCAAGCCGTTCATGGACGAGAGCGACTTCGATATCGAGCGCGTCGAGCGCTGCTGCTACCACAATGTCTCGCCGCGCGGCATCGTCAGCTTCTGCGCCATGAACAACCTGACGCGTGAGCAGGCCGTGCCCGAGAGCGCGTTTGTGCCGCCGGTACACGGCGCGTAGGCGCGGGCGAAGCTGGGACGTACGCAGCTGGCATGTTCAGCCTTCGGCAGAGCGGCACTGTTCATGTATGGTACTCAGATTGCGGCGCAAAGCGCCGCAATCTGAGCACAGCTGCCGCAGGCAGAGCAAGCCCATACCGCAAACGACCGTGCCCTTTCTGTCAACGAGTATCTTGCTGCCGCAGGCAAAAAGCCTGGCCTCGGGCACCCCTGGATGATGTAGAACGACGCAAGTGAGGAGAAACGCATGGCGCGCTACACCTACGACATCACGATCATCGGCGGCGGGTCGGGCGGGCTGACGGCGGCGCGGCTGGCGCAGTCGCTGGGCGCGCGCGTCGCGCTGATCGACAAAGAGCGGCTCGGCGGCGACTGCCTGCACTACGGCTGCGTGCCGAGCAAATCGCTGATCCACGTGGCCAAGGTGGTGCAGCAGGCGCGCCACGCCGCCCAGCTTGGCCTCGCGGCGGCCGAGCTGACGCCCGACATGGCCAAGGTGACCGCCTACGTGCAGGGCGTGATCGAGCGCGCCGCGCAGGCCGAGACGACCTACACCGAGGGCGTGGATGTGCGGCTCGGCGCGTTCGAGTTTCGCTCGGCGCACGAGTTTACGCTGAACGGTGTGCCGCTCTCCAGCCAGTCGTTTATTGTCGCCACCGGCTCGCGCCCGGTGGTGCCGCGCGTCGAGGGCCTGGCCGAGGCCGGCTTTCTCAGCAACGAGCAGGCCTTCGACCTGATGCGCCTGCCGAAGACGCTGACGGTGGTCGGCGGCGGGCCGATCGGCGTCGAGCTGGCGCAGGCGTTCGCGCGGCTGGGCGCGCAGGTGACGATCGTGCAGGGCGCCGACCGGGTGCTGCCGCGCGAGGACCCCGAGGTGGCCCAGGCGGTGGCGCAGTCGCTCGAGCGCGACGGCATCAGCATCATCACTGGCGCGCGCATGCAGCGGGTGCGCCGCGACGGCGACCAGAAGGTGGTTGTGGCGAAGCAGGGCGACGGCGAGATCGAGATCCGCGGCGACGAGATCCTGATCGCGCTGGGCCGCTCGCCCAACGCCGAGGGCCTGAACCTCGAGGCCGCCGGCGTCAAGTACGACGCCAAGGGCATCAAAGTCGACGACTACCTGCAGACCGCCACCAGCAATATCAGCGCGATCGGCGACGTGATCGGCGGCTACCTGTTCAGCCACGTGGCGGCCTACCACGCCGGCGTGGCCGTGCGCAACATCCTGGTGCCGGTTGGCAAGAAAAAGGTGGCCTACGACGTGCTACCGTGGGTCACGTTCACCGACCCCGAGGCCGCGCGGATCGGCCTGACCGAGGAGGAGGCCATGCAGAAAGGCGCGGTGCGGGTGATCCGCTTCCCCTACAGCGAGATCGACCGCGCGCAGGCCGAGGCCGAGACGCACGGCTTTATCAAGCTGGTGCTGGGCGCCAAGAACGACGACATCCTCGGCGCGCATATTGTCGGCGCGCGCGGCGGCGAGCTGCTGGCCGAGATCGCGCTGGCGATGAAGTATAAGCTTGGCCTCGACGCGATCTTCAGCACCACGCACGCCTACCCGACATATACCACCGGCCTGCAGCAGGCGGCGTTCGAGGCCTACCTCGAGTCGGAGTCGATCAAAAGCGCGCGCAAGATCATCCGGCCGGTGCTCTCGCTGCGCGGCTAGCCTGTGAGAATGAGTACCGTGCTGCCGCAGGCAAAAGTGCCTGATCGCGGGAGCCGAACAATGCAGCTGCGCAAGCGATACAAGCAATGGATCGTACTCTGATCGTATTTGCGCGCGAGCCGGTGGCCGGCCGCACAAAGACGCGCCTGTGCCCGCCGCTCGATGGCGACACGGCCGCGCGGCTGTACGCCTGCTTTCTGGCCGACACACTGGCCAGCGCGAGCCGCGTGGCCGGGGCGCGCGCCGCGATCGCGCATACCCCCGAGTCGCGCCCGGCGTTCTTCGCCGCGCTCGCGCCCGGCATGGCCGCGTGGCCGCAGCGCGGCGCGGCGCTCGGCGAGCGCATGGACAATGCGTTCGCCGAGGTGCTCGCGGGCGACGCCGGCGTGGTGATCGTCGGCAGCGACAGCCCCGACCTGCCGGCGGCGTATGTTGGCGAGGCGTTCGGGCGGCTGGAAAGCGGCGCCGACGTGGTGCTGGGGCCTTCCGACGACGGCGGCTACTACCTGATCGGGCTGCGCGCGCGCCAGCCGCGGCTGCTGCGCGAGGTGCCTATGAGCACGCCCACGGTGCTGGCCGATACGCTGGCGCTGGCGCGCGCGCTGGGGCTGCGCGCCGAGCTGCTGCCGCAGTGGTATGATGTCGACACCGCCGCTGAGCTGGCGCGCCTGGCCGAGTGCCTGCGCGCGGCCCCGCCCGAGGTCGCGCCGCACACCCGCGCCTTTCTGCAGGCCCTGGGCCAGGGTGTTGGAAAGCGAGAAGGGTAGTAGGTTATACCAAATCCGGCTAATCGCTTGGATTATGGTGGGGTTCGGCGGCTTCGCCGCCCCCGAAATTTTTCAGTGTTGGGCAAATACACCCTGCACGGTGGGGTGCGGCGGCGAAGCCGCCCCCGCAGAAATCTTGGTGATGGTGCGGCATGTGCTTGCCCAGCACAAAAACACAAGTAATCAAACGGATTTGATATTAGGGGGTGCGCGAGGGCATAGCCCCTCGCACTTCCCCGTTTCAGACAGGCTCTAGCAGGTTTATGCGATGCCCGACGGCGACAAGCTGCGTCAGCGGATCTACCACCTGATCGGCCGGCTGTACACGCGCGTTCCGGCGCTGGCGCGGCGCTGGGGCCGCGGCTTCGACGCGCTCGCGTTTGATACGGTGCCGTTCGCGCCTATGCGCAAGCCGCTGCGCGACTGCCGCCTGGCGCTGGTGACTACCGGCGGCGTGCACGCGCGCGCGCAGCCGCCGTTCGACATGGCCGACCCGCGCGGCGACGCGAGCTTCCGCGCGATCGACCCGGCCACGCCGCGCGAGCAGCTGACGATCACGCATGACTACTACGACCACGCCGACGCCGAGCGCGACCTGAACATCCTGCTGCCGATCGGGCTGTTCGGCGAGCTGGCGGCGGCCGGCCATATCGCCGGGCTGGGCACCTGCTACAGCTTCATGGGCCACATCGAGCCGCCGCACGTCGACACGCTGCTGCGGCAGAGCGCGCCGCAGGTGGCCGGCAAGCTCAAGCAGGATCGGATCGACGCGGTGCTGCTGACGCCGGCCTGAGGGATCTGCAACCAGTCCGTGGGACTGATCGCCCGTGTGATTGAGGCCGCCGGCATCCCAACCGTCTGCCTGATTGGCCTGAGGGAGATCGCCGAGCGGGTGCGCCCGCCGCGCGCGGTGCACCTGAGGTGGCCGTTCGGCCACCCGCTGGGCGAGCCTAGCAACCGCGCGCAGCAGCTCAGCACGATCCACTATGCCCTGCGCGCGCTGTACGCGATCAACGACCCCGGCACGATCCTCGCGCCCGGCTGGGGCTGGCGGCGCCAGCGCTTCGCCGACCCGACCGACTGGCGGATGCCGTAGGGCTAGCCGAGCTCGATCGCGAATAGCAGCGTGCGAATGCCGCGATTGCGCGCGTTGGCGAACTCGCCCTCGTAGCGCATGCCCAGGCGCTCGGCTACGCGCCGCGAGCCGTGATGGTCGTGGGCCATGTTGGCGACAACGCGCGTGATGCCGGGCTGGGCGCGGGCGAACTCGAGCGCGGCGCGCGCGGCCTCGAGCGCGTAGCCCTGGCGCCAAAACGGGTGGTGGATGATATAGCCGAGGTCGATCTCGTCGCGGCCGTTGACCTGCGCGAGCGCCAGGCCGACATCGCCGATCAGCGCGCCGTCGGCCGCGCGCTCGACCGCCCAGCGGCCGTAGCCGCGCGCGGCGTAGCTGGCGACTTGGCGCTCGATCCAGCCCTGCGTCTGCTCGGGCGTGAACGGCGCGGGCCAGAACTGCATTGTGACGGGGTCGGAGAGGATTGCGTGCAGCGCGGCGTGGTTGGCGGGCTGGTGCTGGCGCAGCCTGAGGCGTGCGGTTTCGAGCACTGGGGCTGGCTTCAATCTACTCATAGTAGCTCAAAGCACACTCTGGTTGATCGCCTGGGTTCCGTTTCGCACAAAGTCTTGCACTTCGAGGACGATCATGTGGTATGCGCCGTCGAATTGCACCGGCTGGATTTGGCGAAAGTAGCGTACGTAGTCGTCGCGCAGCTGTTGTATATGTGTGAGCAGCTGCCCACCTGCCGATACAGCGATAGCGTGGCTATTGACACGGGCAAGCAGCCGGGCGGACGTAGCCGTGTACGCAGCCTCAATCTGCTGGGTCGCCCACTGTTTCAAGCTACGGATTTTGACGGCAAGCAGCAGATCGCCATGCTCGTGATCGGTGTTTGGCACCGAGTACGACACCACTACGGCAGGATGGAGGCGGGCCTGGAGATCGCCCCAGCAGCCGCCGGTTCCGCGAGTTGCGCGTAGTTTGCCGATGTTTTCGTTGGGCGAGCAGGGCGCGCGCTCGGTGTACATGCGCACAACCGAGATACCGCCGGGGGCGTTGGGCGCCAGCGCGAAGTTAACGCCCAGCGCCTGCGCGGCCTGGACCAGCACTTCCTCGGCGTGGGAGCCGTTTGGGCCGGTGCTGGTGGCGTGAATACTATTGCTGCCCTGCTGCAAGGCCGGCGGCAGGTACACCCCGGCAATACCGTTCAGCAGCGCGATATTCGGGATCGCGACGCCGGCGGGAATATTCAGCTCGATCCAGCCTTTGTTCGCTATCCCGAAGTCGCCGTGTGCATGGCGCCGCTGGTAGGCCTGATGATCGAGCGCCCCGCCGAGATTCTGCGGCACAAAGCGCTGAATCACACCAGCCTGCTGCGAAGACCTCGTGGCCAGCAGGCGTTGAACATAGTGGTTGCCAACAGTGCGCTGAAGGTGCAGAATATCGTGTGGCTGGAGCCGTGACCCAGCGGTGTGAATAGCGCGCGATCGTGCGCCGGCGATTGCCGGCGACACCTGATGGGGTGATACTTTCGCGGCCGAGCCATCGATGGTGTCGGGGGTTGCTGTGGCCTGCTTATGCATAGCAATTCGCTCCCGCCTCGCACAGCCGGCTTGGGTGGCGAAACAAAGCGCACAGGTCTTGGATTATTATAGGGTATCTTACCCGAGAGTCAATACAGTATGAACGACGAGCTACGCGCATTATACGAAGAAGATATCGCCGACGCGCGCACGTTTGCCGGCGAAGAAGCCCTGCTGGCCAGCCAGGCGCGCCGCGCGCGCGCCGCAGCCCTGCTGGGCGCCGGCGCGGTGCGCGACGCCGACGACTTTCTGCACGCCACGTTTCTGTTTCAGCACGGCGAGCGGCTCGAGCACTGGGCCATGGCGCACCTGCTGGCGCGCACCGCCGCCGATATGGGCCACCCGCGCGCGCCCTACATGGTGGCGGCCAGCCACGACCGCTGGCTGATGCGCCAGGGCCTGCCGCAGAAGTATGGCACCAACAGCGTCGACGACGGCGGCCGGGCGCGGGTGTGGCCCTACGACCCGCGCACCACCGACGCGGAGCGCGCGGCGCTGGGCGTGCCGCCGCTGGCCGAGCTGCTGGCGCGCGCCGAGCGCATGAACGCCGACGTGGCGGCGCGCGGCCCGCGCCCGCTGCTCGTGGCCGACACCCACGGCGTGCGCGTGGCGATCGACGAGCTCGCGCCGCTGGCGATTGAGCCGCACGCCCTGCCGCCATACCTGCCGCTCGCGCCGGGCGACCCGCGGCCGCTCTCGCTGCCGGCCGGCGCCGCGCTGTGGCGCTTCGGGCGCATGCTGTGCGCCAAGGACGCCGCAGGCGACCCGCTGTGCGCCTGGCATCGCTGCGGCTGGCGCCTGATCGACCCGCAGCCGAGGCTGGCGCCGGCCGCGCTGCTGGCGGCGCTGGGCGGCGCGCCGCAGTGGCTCGGCGCCGAGCAGGCGTACTGGCGGCGGCTGGCGCTGCCCGTCAGCGCCAGCGAGTGCTGGATCGTTGGCGGGCGGCTGCCGCGCGACGAGCTGGCTCGGCTGGCGCGCGAGCTGCCGGGTTAGCCAGGCTACGCGCGGCGCTTGAGCGTGGCCGCCACGTGCGCCGCCTCGGCGATCAGCTCGACCAGCGCATCGTCGTCGGGCGTGTCGCCGGGGCGCAGAGTCGCCGCGCGCACCTGCCTGCCGCTGCCGCCGAGCAGGCCGCGCGGGTCGCGCAGCAGCACGCCATACTCAAACCCGAGCGACACGTGGCCGGCGAGCGGCGCGATGTAGCCGAAGTAGCGGTCGCGCGCGCCGTCGCGCACGCGGTAGCCGATGAGCTTCCAGCCGGGGTACACCGCCTCGATCGGGTCGGGCACGGCCCGCCTGATCAGCCCGCGCAGGTGATTGCTCAGCGCGGCGATCTCGGGCGGAAAGCCGGATAGGAATTGCTCGGGCGTTGGGGCCTCGCGCGAAGATCTGGGCATGGGTCTGTGCTTTCTGCTGCTATATTTGTAGGATTTGCGCAGTTGCGCTGTTCGGCTTTCCGAAGCCGTGCATAAGCGTATGCGGCTCGGCCGCGCGCTTGGTGGCGGCGTTGCGGTTGTAGCCGTGGTAGCGCAGGCGCAAGTGTACGTCATCAAGCGAAATTGATATCATTTGGTTGTTGTGTGGCCGAGAGCGTGCGACTGGCACGCAGCGATTATAGCATGAGGAAGCCATGGACATCTCGATCATCATGCCGGTGCTGAACGAGCGCCTGATCGTCGCGCAGACGCTGGCGGCCACGCGCCAGGTGGTTGGCGACGCCGAGCTGATTGTGGTCGACGGCGGCAGCATCGACGGCACGCCCGAGCTGGCGCGGCCCTACGCGCCGGTGGTGAGCGCGCGGCGCGGCCGGGCGCTGCAGATGAACGCGGGCGCGATGCTGGCGCGCGGCGAGGTGCTGCTGTTTCAGCACGCCGACACGCTCATGCCGCCCGGCGCGCTCGCAATGGTGCGCGCGGCCATGGCCGACCCGCAGGTGCTCGGCGGGGCGTTCGCGATCCGCTTCGACGAGCCGGGCTGGATGTACGAGCGCATGGGCCGCGACACCACGCGCCGCTCGCACGCCGGCTCGTACACCGGCGACCAGTGCATCTTCGTGCGGCGCGACGTGTTCTGGCAGGTTGGCGGCTATCCGCGTCTCGAGATCATGGAGGATGTTGAGCTGAGCGACACGCTGCGGCGGCGCGGCCGGGTGCGCCTGATCGATACGCCAGTGGTTACGTCGGCGCGGCGCCACCGCGCCTGCGGCCTCGTCAATGTGCTGCTGCTGTGCTGGCGCATCCGCCTGCTGTACGCGCTCGGCGTCTCCGATACCCGATTGAAGCGCATGTACCCCGACGTGCGGTAGAGCGATAGAGCGGAGAGCGGAGAGCGAGTGAGCGTTTGAGCGTTTTGGCCAAAGTAGGGCGCGCATCGTGCGCGCCGCCACCGTTAAAGAAGGCCGTGCCAGCATCAACGCCGTACGCTCATGCCTCAGGGCAAACCACCACCCGCATCCGCGCCACGAGGCATGCGCCACCGGCGCAGCGAGAGCGATAGCATTCATTATGGGCACGGGGGCGCGAAGTCCCAGCGCGGAGGTGCAGGAGGCCGGCGGCGGCCTCCTGCCGCGGGGCCGGGGGCGCGTAGCCCCCGAAAGCCTTTGGAAAGGCAAGCACGAGGCGCGCACGATGCGCGCCCTACGGGAGATGCCGTGCCAGCATCAACGCCGTACGCTCATGCCTCAAGGGTAAACCCGTATGTCATTCAGTGCCACGAGGCATGCGCCACGGGCGCAGCGAGCGATAGCATTCATTATGGGCACGGGGGCGCGAAGTCCTTGAAAGCCGTGGTGGAGGCAAGCACGAGGCGCGCACGATGCGCGCCCTACGGGAGGAGGCTGTGCCAGCGGCAACGCCGTACGCCTATACCAAGGGGTAAACCCGTATGTCATTCAGTGCCACGAGGCATAGCCACAGGCGCAGCGAGAGCGATAGCATTCATTACGGGGCGCGGGGCGCGAAATCCTACCGATAGCTGTGTGGCGTAAGCTTAATGCGCATGGGGGGCTGCCGCCAGCCCCCTGCTGCGGGGCGCGGGGCCGCACAGGCCCCGAAGTAGTCACGAGCAAGCGGGGCGCGGGGACGCACAGGCCCCGAAGCAGTCTCGAGCAAGCGGGGAGCGGGGGCGCGTAGCCCCCGAAAGCCATTGGAAAGGCAAGCACGAGGCGCGCACGATGCGCGCCCTACGGGAAAGGCTGTGCCAGCGTCAGCGTCAGAGGCTCATGCCTCAAGGGCAAACCAACAGATTGTTCCGTGCCACAAGGCACACCTCAGGGCAAACCGATACGTCATTCTGCGCCACGAGGCATGCGCCACCGGCATCGCATTTGCGGCGGCATGCATTATGGGGTCTGGGGCAGCGCCCCAGCGGCGGGGTGCAGGGGGCTGGCGGCAGCCCCCTGCTGCGGGGCGCGGGGCCGCATAGGCCCCGAAGCAATCACGAACAAAGGGGCACGGGGCCTATGCGGTATTTGTCATCGGTTAACGTTTTCGCGCTTCTGTCACATTGGCATTAGGGAGCGGTGGACCGACCAACGCCAGGCGGATTTGCTCAGTCGCACTCGGGCGCCTCGATGGACGCTCGCGTTTCAGGATACCTAATCCCTTCGCCTCACGCGCTAAATAGCTGGGCGCGTCTCCTTGGTACTCACCCTGTGCCACTGCCACCACGTAGTGATACAACCCCCGATACACCATCTCCACCGAGATCGCTTCCAGCTGCACTCCCAGTGCTTGCGCAACATCATCACACAAATCCAGCAGGAGTGCATACATCAAGAACGTCGCCACCACCTGCAACCAGATCCCATTCTGGCTACCCACCCACACATACGACAGATCCAGCAGCCGCTTGATCAGCAAAAAGCTCGTTTCTCTCTTCCAGCGCGCATCGTAGAGCGCCACTACCTCCACGATACTCAACCGCTTCGGGTCCAATACATTCGTCAGATAGCGCTGCCAGCGCCCATTCACCTCGACCTCGATCAGGCGCATCGGGTGGGTACACGGCTCTTTGTAGCGCCCCAGCTGAATGATCTGGTCACGCACCTTCGCGCGATTGCACAGCATCGTTCTGACCGAATAACTCGCTTGCTCGCGCAAGCGCGTGACAAAGAAGCTCTCCTGTGCGCTCAGCGCATCAAAGAGCCAATACGCAAAGTAGCCCAGGTCAAACACCACCACACTGCCTGTGGGCAACCAATCGAGCACCGGTCGCGCTAGGGCTTTCTCATTGGTGTGCGGTTCGGGGTTCCACCAGAGCTTGGCGGGCAGATGGCTGAGCAGTTCGACGGCAACGCTGACGTGACCGGCGAGGTGCGTGCCAGGCGTGTCGCGCAGCGCCGCAAGTTTGCGGAACAGCGGTTCGAGCGTGGTCGCATCAAGGGCGTACAGGCCGCTGAAGCGCGCAGCGACGCCGGCAAGCAACGAGGGGAGCGGGCGGGTACGCCGCCGCAGGCGTTCGGGAAGATGCGCGAGGACGCGGTAGAGCACCTGTTCGAACAGCACCGCAGGGAAGTCCAAGAAGCGGTCGGAGAGCGCGGACTGAGAGACGGTACGGGGAGTGGCCCAGAAGATGCGTTCGCGGGCGAGGGTACGCTGGAGCGCGCAGACACCGGGGATGCGGCGCCAGATCAAGGCCAGAACAAGCGAAACCATCACGGGAAGGGTGAGAATACGGTTGCGGAGACCGAGCCGGCGGTAGAAGTCGAGCTCGGCGAAGACGGCGGGTTTGACAAACTCGTCAAGTCGGCGTTCGATTTCGGCATCGCTGGGAGCAGGAACGTGGGTGCGGCGGCGATGGTCGGCATTGAAGGTGGCGCGAGGGCGCCGGTTGTGTTTTGGACTTGGCATAACGAGAGAATAACCCA
>NZ_JAXLWP010000048.1:0-31767 GCF_046328425.1 Kouleothrix sp. | reverse complement strand
TGTCTACACAGTCGCTGATGCTCGACATAACACTGCTGCTGAAGACGTTCTGGCTGGTAATACGGCCAAATCGTTCGATGGCCGTGCGAGTATAGATCTTGCGTAGTATCACGAGAGAGTAGACGATGCCGGGGCGGCTGCCACTGCAGACTATGCCCCCACGTGCTTGCTTCCCACCAGCCCCGGCATTGTCAGGCCGCCGGCCTGCGCTTATTCCTCAGGCTTGGCGCGCCGGCTCGGGCGCTTGCGATCCGAGCGCTTCTTCAGCCCCACCGCCGCCACTTCGTCGGAGTTGTCGCCGTACTGCGCGAGCACCTGCGCCTTGGCGCCCATCACCGCGTTGTGGAACTCCCAGCCGGCTTCGGTCGTCTCGTCGCGCGCCGCGGCGAGCAACTTCGTCAGGCGAATTTCGTTCGCCTCGGCCTTGCGCAGCCGCTGATCGCGTGCGCTCAGCTGCTCGTGCGTGTGGATCGGGTTGACCGGCCGGTAGTCCTGGAGGTCTTCGATGCCGAGCAGCGATTCGCGGTCGGCGTCGATGGCGGTGGGCGGTACGCGGTAGTTTGGATTTGCGGGCATAATCTGCATTGTCCTTTCGGTTGAGCCCTGCATTGCCGAACACTACGGCAACACGGGTAACTATACACGATCGTACCGTTCGGTGTAACATGACTATGGTCCAGTTTGCATATAGGCCTCTACGCCTATATCTGAATAACACAATCCTCCTATAGCCTCCCGCCAAAAACTCGATCCTACGCCTACCTACGCCTAAATCTGGCTCCTACCCTACAGGTGGGGCATGCCTGCGCCTGCTACGGCTGCAGCGTACTCACCAGCTGCGCCCATGGCAGTGCCAAGGAAATCAATGTCACGCTGAATGAAGCTCCGCTCCCACGATGCGTAATCATCGAGCGAGGGAAGCTACGCTCACCATGACAGCGAACATACAAAGAAACCCACTGTCATGCTGAACGAAGTGAAGCATCTCCCTGACAGCGACACAGAAACGCAGTGTCATGCTGAACGAAGTGAAGCATCTCCCTGACAGCGACACAGAAACGCAGTGTCATGCTGAACGAAGCTCCGCTTATAGCGCGATCTTCCACCCCTCCAACGCGAGTGCCCAACGCACCCCAGGCGATGACGAAACACTAATCTGCGCCGAATGTTCGCCCGGTGCCACATGATACATTTAGCTTGGATCGATGCTCTGTCGCTGGCTCGCGCGTCGCTCCCGCCGCCCGCATAGCTTCTTCGCATATGTCTTGGCCATTGGTCATTCGTCCTTCGCTGCTATGCTTATTGTTTGGAGCACGCCAATGTATCAGCATCCTGCCAAACGCCTGCTCGACCTGGTCATCACCATCCCGGCACTGATCGCGCTGGCCCCGGTGTTCGCAATTGTGGCGCTGCTGGTGCGGCTGCGCCTGGGCGCGCCGGTGATCTTTCGCCAGCCGCGCGCCGGCCTGGGCGGCCAGCCATTTCTGCTGCTGAAGTTCCGCACCATGACCGACGCGCGCGACGCGCGCGGCGCGCTGCTGCCCGACGAGCAGCGCCTCACGTCGCTCGGCCGCTTTCTGCGCAGCACCAGCCTCGACGAGCTGCCCGAGCTGGTCAATGTGCTGCGCGGCGAGATGAGCCTGGTCGGGCCGCGCCCGCTGCTGCTGCACTACCTCTGCCGCTATACCCCCGAGCAGATGCGCCGCCACGATGTGCTGCCCGGCCTCACCGGCTGGGCGCAGATCCACGACGATAATGCATTTGGCTGGGATCAGCGCCTGGCGCTCGATGTCTGGTATGTCGACCACCAGTCGGTCTGGCTCGACCTGCGCATCGCCGCGATCACCGTCTGGAACGTGCTGATGGGTGAGGAGATCAGCCAGGCCGGCCACGCTACCGCCGAGGAGTTCAAGGGCAGCTGGGCCGAATCGCGAGCAATGGAGGAGATGGCATGAGCTACTTTCCCAAGCGCGTCGTGGCCACCCAGGGGGTGCCGCTGCTCGCGCTCGACGCCATCAGCGTTGCGGTGTCGTTCTGGACGGCGCTGGTGTTCCGTTTCGACGGACAGATCCCGGCCGAGGATGCCCGCTTTGTGCTGCTGGCGCTGCCCGCGATTGTGATGATCTTTCTGTTCGGCAACCTGGCGTTCGGCCTGTACCGCTATGTCTGGCGCTACACCAGCGCCGGCGAGGTGCTGACGATCGGCGCGGCTGGTGTGGCTAGCACCGCTATGGTGCTGGTGGGCAGCATGCTGTGGGGCGCCGACCGCCCGGTGCCGATCAGCGTCGCCGCGCTCGGCGGCGTGCTCGCCACTGGCGCGTTTGTGGTGGCGCGCTACCGCGAGCGCCTGCTCACCGGCCTGTTCGGCCGCGTGCAGCGCGTCGTCGGCAGCCCCAACCGCCGCCGCGTGCTGATCGTCGGCGCCGGCGACGCCGGCAACATCGTGGCGCGCCAGCTGCTGGCCGACGCCGAGCGGCGCTACGAGCTGGCCGGCTTTGTCGACGACGACCCAGGCAAGCTGCACATGCGCCTGCACGGCGCGAATGTGCTCGGCGGGCGCGAGGCCATCCCCGCGCTGGTTGCCGAGCGCGGCGTCAGCCTGGTGGTGATCGCCATCCACCGCATCAGCGGCCCCGCGCTGCGCGACCTGCTCTCGCTGTGCCTGGCCACGCCGGCCCAGGTGAAGATCCTGCCGGATTTCCTTGGCGCGATCGGCCAGCAGCAGCGCGCGCTGCCGCTGCGCGACATCAGCCCGGAAGACCTGCTCGGCCGCGAGCTGTGCGATGTCGACGCCGAAGCCTGCCGCGCGATCGTCGCCGGCAAAACCGTGCTGGTCACTGGCGCGGCCGGCTCGATCGGCTCGGAGCTGTGCCGCCAGCTGCTGCGGCTGGCGCCGCGCGAGCTGCTGATCCTCGACAACAACGAGACCGGCGTGCACGACCTGTATATCGAGCTGCCGGCCGAGCAGCGCGCGCTGGCCCGCCAGGTGGTGGCCGATGTCACCAACGCGTCGCGCATGAACCAGATCTTCGCCGATTTCCGCCCCGAGGTGGTATTTCACGTCGCCGCCTACAAGCACGTGCCGATGATGGAGTACTACCCCGACGAGGCGGTGCGCGTGAATATCATGGGCACGGCGATCGTCGCCGACCTGGCGCGCCGCTACGCCGCCCGGCGCTTTGTGTTCATCTCCACCGACAAAGCCGTGAACCCGTCGTCGATCATGGGCGCCACCAAGCGCGTCGGCGAGCTGCTGATGATGGCCAACGCCGCCCAGCCGGCCGAGGCCGGCCCGCAGACGCTGTTCACGGCGGTGCGCTTCGGCAATGTGCTCGGCAGCCGCGGCAGCGTCGTGCCGACGTTTGTGCGCCAGATCGACGCCGGCGGCCCGGTGACGATCACCGACACGGCCATGACGCGCTTTTTCATCAGCATCTCCGAGGCCGTCAGCCTGGTGATCGAGGCGGCGACCATGACGGGTGGCGGCGATATTTTCATGCTGGACATGGGCCAGCCCATCCGCATCGAAGACCTGGCGCACAAGCTGATCCGCCTGCGCGGCCTGCGCCCCGGCCACGACATCCCGGTGGTGTACACCGGCGTGCGCCCCGGCGAGAAGCTGCACGAGGAGCTGACCGCCGCCGACGAGACGCGCGACCGCACGGCGCACCCGAAGCTGTTCCGCATCCGCAGCAGCTATAGCTGCGGTGTCGCCGAGGTGCCGCGCAGCGCCCACCAGCTGATCGAGCTGGCGCTGGCACAGCGCACCGAGGACCTGGTGGCGCTGCTGTGGCAGCTGGTGCGCGGCGAGCCCGCGCCGACGATCGAGATCGAGGTGGCCGGCGCGCCGCTAGCGCTGATGCGCTGAGCCCTGCCGGCGCCCGGCGCTGCTCGCGAGCGCGCCGCGATGATATTTGAGCCGGCCAGGAATACTATTGGCGCCGCAGCATATACCTGGCCGGCGCGCGGGGTTAGTTTTGCGGGCATCGCGAGCGCTATTGAGCTGCCTGTGAATACCATTTGCGGCCGCTAATATTATATTAGCGGCGCTAAGATACTTATTAGCGGCTCTAATAGTATCTTAGCGGCCCTCAGAATCAGACACATGCCCGGCGGTACGTGCTCCCGGCGGCGATCGGGCCGGATTTTCGGGTGCTATGCCGCTATTTCCGGCGCCAATACAGCTCGTGCGCGGCTCGATACACGGCATGAGCGGCGCCAATATAATCTTAGAGGTCTCAAATTTAATCTTAGAGGTCGCTCATATAATCTTAGAGGTCTCAAATTTAATAAGAGGCCTCAAATTCAATATTAGCGGCCTCACATATATTCTTGAGGTGCCTGGGGGCACAGCGCGGGCGCGGCATAGCGCGCCGCAGCGCCGCTGGCCCAGCGGCAATAGCGTAGCAGCAGCCCCGCGTAGGGGCATCGCCAACCATACTCGCGAGTAGTGGCTTGACAATCCATACTGGAAATGGGCGAAACCGTGTAGTTTACGCAAGGGGGGCGGTATGGGCATCAAGCGAGTGGTCGACATGGTGTTGGCGGCGGCGCTGCTGCTGTTGGTGGTACCGCTGGTCGCGGTCGTGGTCGCGCTGCAGCGCATGCGCGGGCGCGGCGCGGCGATCGAGCGGGTGTGGCGGCTGGGCCGTGGCGGCCGCAGGTTCCGTATGTGGCGCCTGCGCTTCGATCCGGCCGGGCAAGCGGCGAGCGGGTTGGGGGTGGTGGTGCTAGCCAACCTGCCGCAGCTGCTCAACGTGCTCGCCGGCCACATGAGCCTGGTTGGGCCGCGCCCACTCGCGCCCGAGGCGCTGCGCGCCGGCGGGCCGGTGTGGCGCCAGGTGCTCGCGGTGCGGCCGGGGATGCTCAGCCTGGCCCAGGTGATGCTCATGGTCGAGCGCGGCGGCGCCACAGGCGCCGCGCCGGCGCCCGACCCGACTGCGCCGCTGCGGATCCTGCCGGTGCAGCTGCACCTGGATCTGTACTACGTCGAGCGCTGGTCGCCGCTGCTCGACCTGCAGCTGATCGGCCTGGCCGTGCTGCTGCTGGCCCAGCCGGGCCGCTACGCCGCAGTGATCTAGCGGCGTAGGTCGCCATAATGATCATCGCTGCCGCGCCTGCTCGCACGCGCGGCGCTGGTATGTGCCGCTAGCGGAAGGAGGCAGCTATGCCGGCACCATAGATTGACCTGTATCTACCGACATCTATAAGGAGGCTCAATGATCTTTCAACTCAGCACACGTTCAGTACGCCGGGTAGCGCTGCTGCTCGTGGCCCTGGCACTGGCGGCGCTGGCCGCCGGGCCGGCCGCGTTCGCCAGCCCCGCCGCAGATAAAAAGGACGACTGCAAGCACAGCACCGTGCCGTGCAAGCAGACCGACCTGTCGATCTCGAAGAGCGCCAAAGCCACCGGGAAGGACGACTTCACCTTCACGATCACCGTCAAAAACAACGGCTCGATCGCTGCGGAAAAAGTCGTCGTCACCGACCAGCTGTCGAAGTACTTCGAGATCGAGGCTGTGAAGGGGCCGGGCTGCAACCGCTCCCAGAAGGTCAAGTGCGAGGTCGGAACGCTCGGCGCGGGCAAGTCGGTCACGATCACCATTCGGGTCGACGTCGAGCCGGATGGCTACAAAGGCAAGATCAAGAACACCGCGTCGGTAAGCACGAAGACCAAGGACACCAACAGCAATAACAACTCGGCGAGCGTGACGGTCACGGCGACGGGCAAGAAATAGCCCCTAGCGCGATCGGCAACGTTTTTGGTGGCCCGATAGGGCAGCCTGCTCGGCAGGCTGCCCTATCGCGCTCTTTGGCGGGATCACGACTGGTGATCGTACGCGCGTTAAAGGAGTATCAAAATGAGAAACAAACGCATGCCATTACCGATGATTGCGCTTTTGGCCCTGCTGTTGTTCGGGGCGCTCTGCCCCTCCGCGCAGGCACGCCCCGCGCGCCACACCGCCGCCGCGCCCGCGTGCAGCGGCGGCATCGCCGGGGCCGTCTTTGCTTCGGACACCGACATGCCGCTCGAGGGCGTGACCGTGATCGCCAGCCTGATCGACTCCACCTTCGCCGCCAGCGCGCTCACCGACGCGGCCGGGCACTACAGCATCGCCGGCCTGCCGCCGGGCCTCTACGCGGTGCAGTTCGCGCCCGACGCCGACACGCAGGCCAAGTATGTGGCCGAGTACTTCGGCAACCAGTTCGACATCCTCACCGCCGCGCTGGTGACGGTCGAGGTCGGCGCGGTGACGCCGAACATCAACGCCGCACTCGACGTCGGCGGCACGATCAGCGGCCAGGTGCGCGGCGCCGACACCGCCACCGGCGTGAGCGATGTGCTCGTGACGATCGCCCGTGGCGCCACGGTCGTCGACGAGGTGACCACCGACGAGGGCGGCGGGGACACCAGCCACCCGCTGCCGAGCGGCAGCTACCGCGTAAGCTTCACCCCGCCCGACGGCGAGCCGGCGTACCTGCCGGCGGCGTACGCGCAGCAGCCCGGCGCCGCCGCAGCGCTGGTGCGCGTCGCCGCGCCCGAGCCAACCGACGGCATCGACGCGACGCTGGGCCTCGGCGGCCAGATCCGCGGCCGCGTCGTCGGCGACGACGCAATCACCGGCCTCGCCGGTGTCGCCGTCGAAGTCTACAACAGCGCCGGCGCGGTCGTGGCCAGCGCCAGCACCGACGCCGACGGCTACTACGCCAGCGGCGGGCTGCGCTCGGGCAGCTACAAGCTGCTGTTCGACCCATCGGGCTCCGACGCGGCGAACGTGTACCTGCCGGCGTACTACAGCGGGCGCGGCGACCTCGGCGCCGCCGACAGCGTGGTGGTGGCCGCGCCCACCGCGACAGTCGCGAACACCACGCTGAGCAAAGGCGGGCGCTTCTTCGGCGCGATCACGTCGAGCGGCGGCCAGGCGCTGGCCGATGTCGAGGTGCGCGTCTACACCGGCGCGGGCGAGCTGGCGGCCACGGCGCTGAGCGACGAAAAAGGGCTGTACGCAACGCCGGGGCTGGCGCCGGGCAGCTACGCGCTGCTGTTCCGGCCGGTTGGCGCGGGCGCGGCCGGCAACGCCTTCGAGTACTACAGCAACCGCGCCACGCTCGCCACCGCCGACCTGCTGGCCGCGCCGTCGCCCGGCGCGCAGACGCAGATCAGCGCGGTGCTGGCGGCGGGCAGCGCGATCAGCGGCCACGTCACGCTGGCGGGGCGCGGCGCGTGCAGCGGCGCGCTGGCCAGCGCCGGCGTCACCGTGAAAGTCTACGACGCCGACGGCCGCACCGTCGCGTACACGCAGCCCGCCGCCGACGGCAGCTACGCCACGGCCGCGCTGCCGCCAGGCAGCTACCGCGTCGGCTTCGAGGGCTCGGCGTGGCTCGGCGTGCTCGACGAGTACTACGACAACCAGCTCAGCCTAGCCAGCGCGCAGCCGATCGTCGTGGGCGGCCCCGGCGCGCAGCCGAGCGTCGACGCCGCGCTGGTGCAAGGCAAGGTGTTCCTGCCGGTGAGCGCAAACTAGCAGCCCTGCAGGTGGGTGGTGCCGGGGGTGCTGCGCCCCGGCACCCCGCGAGAGCTGGTCATTCCGGGGCGCTGCGCCCCCGGCTCCCGCGAGCTTCGGTCATTCGGGGCGCTGCGCCCCCGGCCCCCCGCGAGCTGATCATTCCGAGGCGCTGCGCCCCCGGTCCCCCGCGAGAGCTGGTCATTCCGGGGCGCTGCGCCCCCGGCCCCGCCGCAGGGAAAACCCTGCCGGTTTTGGCTGGTTCTCTGGCCTGGCCCCCAGGCACATTGCACACCCTGCGAAGGTGGGTCGCACCGGGGCGCTGCGCCCCGGCCCCGCGTAGGAAAGCCCTGCCGGTTTCCTACAACCTTTCCGGCTCAAAGCATGCCGTGCCAATACCAGCATCGTACGCTCATGCCTCAGGGCAAACCCACAGATTGTTCCGTGCCACAAAGGCACACCTCAGGGCAAACCGATACGTCATTCTGCGCCACGAGGCGCTGCGCCACTCGCGCTATACTAGCGGCGGCATACATTATGGGGCCTGGGGCAGCGCCCCATCGGCGGGAGTGCAGGGGGCTGGCGGCAGCCCCCTGCTGCGGGGCGCGGGGCCGCATAGGCTAAACAGCCCTAGAAGAGCGGGGCGCGGGGCCGCACAGGTCCGCCTATCCGAAAAACGCGGGGCGCAGGGCCGCGTAGCCCTCAAAGGTTTCACTTGACAAAAGGAGGTGGTCAGGACGCAACTGCGGGTATGATCCGCGCGTGCCAAGACCTGATCAGCCAAGGAAGATCCATGCCCACCTCACCGCTGTATGATAGCACGTCCCAGCAGTTGACCGCGCAGCTGCCAAATGCGCTCGCAGCCAGATCGAAACCCTGGCGTTGCTGGTGGTCGCGAGTAGCCAAAGTGTCTCGGCCCAGGAAACTTGCCCGAGCGATGCCGCTGGACACCACCCAAGCCGCCAAAGAACAACGCATTCGGCGCTTGCTCGATAACGAGCGTATCACGCAGGAGGAACACTATCAGCCGGTCGCCAAACTGGCGCTCCACGGCTTGAAAGGGCAGCAGGTGCAACTGCTGATCGACCGCGTCCTGCTGCGCGATATCCACAACATTCTGGTGGTAAGCATCGGTTTCGCCGACGCTCGCTCCCATTAGCCTGGCTTGCGTTGCCCCATCGCGGACAGTGGATTGGCCTGACCAAAAGAAGCTTCTGGGCTCCGCGCTGGCGCTGTTGCCCGAACGGGTGCGCGTGAGCATCCACGGCGATAGTGAGTTCCGCAGCCAGGAGCTGTTTGCCTGGGTGCGCAGGCGGCACCATGATGGTTGTTGATCTGGGCACACGCTGCTCGCGCTCACCCCAGATGGTGATGCGACGGCGCTTTCGAAGTGGCACCTTACACCCAATCGCGACACGGTTGCCTATCTCAATGGCGTGTATCTGACCGAGGAACGCATTGGGCCGGTGAATATCCTGGCTTGGTGGGCCAAAGATACCGAGGGCAAACCAATCGTGCATGCGGTGATGACAAACCTGCCGGCGAATTGGCAGACCTACCGGCTTGGCGGTCGGCGCATGTGGATCGAGACGGTCTTTCGTGACTGGCAGAGCGGGGGCTTTCCTGGATGAGAGCGGCGTCACTGACCGCGAGCGGTTTGCGCGATTGTTGCTGCCACTGGTGATTGCATATGTGTGGCTGGTCGCAGTCGGGCGCTGGGTCGTAAAGCGTGGCTACCGTCATTTGGTCGATGATGGTGCGGCGCGCAGCTGAGTACAGCCTGTTTCAGATTGGTGTGGCCTGGAAGGAGCGCTTGGGGGTTACACCCAAGCGCTGCCAATGGTCTGGATTCTGTACCGGTAATCCTCCCATGGACTGATACCCTTTGGGGCGCGTAGCCCCTGAAGCAGTCTGGCTGGCCGGGGGACGGGGCGTAGCCCCAAAAGCCTTGGAAAGGCAAGCACGAGGCGATGCGCGCCCTGCAGGCTGTACCAGCGTCAGCGTCAGGAGGCTCATGCCTCAGGGGCAAACCCACAGATTGTTCCGTGCCACCAAGGCGCGCCTCAGGGCAAACCGATACGTCATTCTGCGCCACGAGGCATGCGCCACTATGGCCGCATTTGCGACGACATGCATTACGGGGTCTGGGGCAGCGCCCCAGCGGCGGGGTGCAGGGGGCTGGCGGCAGCCCCCTGCTGCGGGGCGCGGGGCCGCACAGGCCATCACACCGAAACGCGGGACGCGAGGGCCGCACAGGCCCCGAACGCCATTGGAAAGGCAAGCACGAGGCGCGCACGATGCGCGCCCTACGGGAAAGGCTGTGCCAGCGTCAGCGTCAGAGGCTCATGCCTCAGGGCAAACCCACAGATTGTTCTGTAGCGCAGAGTATGCCTCATGACATAGAATAACGTGTCGGTTTGCCACGAGGCATGCGCCACTCGTATCGCATTTGCGACGACATGCATTACGGGGTCTGGGGCAGCGCCCCGTAGCCCGAAAATTGCAGGGGGCTGGCGGCAGCCCCTGCTGCGGGGCGCGGGGCCGCACAGGCCCCGAAGCAGTCACGAGCAAGCGGGGGCGGGGCGCGTAGCCCCCGGGCCCCTTGTTGGAAAGGCAAGCACGAGGCGCGCACGATGCGCGCCCCCGGAAAGGCTGTGCGCGCGTCAGCCTCGGGGCATCGTGCCCTCAGGACCTGACCGCAGATGTTCTGGCGCAGAGATTATGCCTCGACGCCGATAACGTGGTCAGGCGCACAAACGCAATATCCTCGGCATCGCATTCGGCGGCATGCATTATGGGGATCTGAACGCCCCGTGGCGGCGGTGGGGACGCGGCGGCTACTGCCGAGCAGCACGGGCGGGCGATGGTAACCGAAGCGGGGACTGGCGCGATAAGCCGATTTGCCATTGAAGGCGGTAAAATATGCCGATGGTGCGCTTTGAGAAAGAGCGGCGCCAGCGTCAGCGTCAGAGCTCATGCCTCAAGGGCAAACAGACAAATTGTTCTGGCAGCGCAGAGTATGCCTCATGACATGCACAAGATAACGTGTCGGTTTGTCACGAGACGTCGCACTCGCATCCGCATTGCGACGGCATGTATTACGGGGTCCTGGGGCAGCGCCCCATCGGCAAGGTACAGGGGGCTGGCGGCAGCTTCCTGCTGCGGGAGCGCGGGGCCGCATAGGCCCAAATGGTCACGAGCAAGCGGGGGCGGGGCGCGTAGCCCCCATAAACAATCACGAACAAAGGGGCGCGGGGCCGCACAGGCCCCGAAGCAGCCACGAGCAAGCGGGGCGCGGGGCCGCACAGGCCCCGAAGCAATCACGAACAAAGGGGCGCGGGGCCGCACAGGCCTCAAAGGGTTTCACTTGACAAAAGGAGGTGGTCAGGACGCCAACTTTTGGTATGATCACGCGTGCCAAGACCTGATCAGCCAAAGGAGGAATCCATGCCCACCTCACCGCTGTATGATAGCACGTCCCAGCAGTTGACCGCGCAGCTGCCAAATGCGCTCGCCAGCCAGATCGAAACCCTGGCGTTGCTGGTGGTCGCGAGTAGCCAAAGTGTCTCGGCCCAAATTGGGAAACTTGCCCGAGCGATGCCGCTGGACACCACCCAAGCCGCCAAAGAACAACGCATTCGGCGCTTGCTCGATAACGAGCGTATCACGCACAGGAGGAACACTATCAGCCGGTCGACTGGCGCTCACGGCTTGAAAGGGCAGCGGGTGCAACTGCTGATCGACCGCGTCCTGCTGCGCGATATCACAACATTCAAGGTGGTAAGCATCGGTTTTCGCCGACGCTCGCTCCCATTGGCCTGGCTTGCGTTGCCCCATCGCGGACAGGTGGATTGGCTGACCAAAGAAGCTGGGCTCCGCGCTGGCGCTGTTGCCCGAACGGGTGCGCGTGAGCATCCACGGCGATAGTGAGTTCCGCAGCCAGGAGCTGTTTGCCTGGGTGCGCAGAGGGCGCGGCCATGATGGTTTGTTGGGCATCCTGGGCACACGCTGCTCGCGCTCACCCCAGATGGTGATGCGACGGCGCTTTCGAAGTGGCTGCCCAATCGCGACCACGGTTGCCTATCTCAATGGCGTGTATCCTGACCGAGGAACGCATTGAACGGTGAATATCCTGGCTTGGTGGGCCAAAGATACCGAGGGCAAACCAATCGTGCATGCGGTGATGACAAACCTGCCGGCAGGAGTGGCAGACCTACCGGCTTGGCAGTCGGCGCATGTGGATCGAGACGGTCTTTCGTGACTGGCAGAGCGGGGGCTTTCACCTGGATGAGAGCGGCGTCACTGACCGCGAGCGGTTTGCGCGATTGTTGCTGCCACTGGTGATTGCATATGTGTGGCTGGTCGCAGTCAGGCGCTGGGTCGTAAAGCGTGGCTACCGTCATTTGGTCGATGATGGTGCGGCGCGCAGCGGAAGAGTACAGCCTGTTTCAGATTGGTGTGGCTTTGGAAGGAGCGCTTGGGGAGTTACACCCAAGCGCTGCCAATAGTCTGGATTCTGTACCGGTAATCCTCCGCCGGACTGATACCCTTTGAGGCCGCACAGGCCCCGAAACAACCACGAATAGGGGGCGCGAAGCCGCCGCTCAAAACCCACCCCATCGCACGAAACACACACAAGCCATGCAAACACCACCACCCAGCACCCCAACGCGCGCCGCGCGCCCTTGGCGGCGTGGCCATCGCCCCAGCGCTGATCGTCGTCGTGCTGGGCGCGCTGTACCTGCGCACCCCTGGCGCCCGGCGTCACCTGGGCCAACAAGGAGCCGCCGACGGCGGCGACCTTATCGCGGCCGCCGCGACGCGGCGTGGCGCACCCCAGCGGCTACCCGGCCTACCTGCTGCTCGCGCGGCTGTTTATGCTGCTGCCGATTGGCGACCTCGCCTTCCGCGCCAGGCGCTCTCGGTCGCCGCCGGCCTCGGCGCTGGCGCTTGGCGTCTACGCTACCGTCCGCGCGCTCGCCGCTGCGCACGCCCGGCTGGCGCGGCGAGGTCGCCTCCGCCGGCGCCGCGCTGATCTGCGGCCTCGCGCCGATGCTCTGGTCGCAGGCGGTGGTGGCCGAGGTGTACGCGCTGAACGCAATGTTCGTGGCGCTGCTGCTCTGGTTCATCGCCGAGCCGGCGCGCACGCGCCGCGCGCTGGCCGCGCGCGAGCTGGTGTCCGGCCTGGCGCTCGGCAACCACCTTACGTCCGGCCTGGTGGTGGCGGCGTGGCTGGTCGCGGCGCTCGCGCGCGCGCCGGGGCTGGCGCCGCGCGGCGCTGCTGGCGCACGCGCGCTGGCCCTCGCGGGCCTGGCCGCGGGCCTGCTGGTGTACCTGTACGTGCCGCTGCGCGCCGCCGCGCGCCCGCCGATCAGCTGGGGCGACCCGCGCGACCTCGCGGGCTTCTGGTGGCTGGTGTCGGGCGCGCTGTACCGGCCGCTGGCGTTTGGCGTGCCGGCCGCCGAGCTTCCCGCGCATCTGCTCGCCAGCCTTGGCCGCCTGGCCGGCGACCTTGGCGCGCCGGGCGTGGCCCTGGCGCTGCTCGGGCTGGTCGCCGCGCCGCCGCGCGCACGCCCGCTCGCCTGGGCGGGCCTTGCGCTGGCCGCCGGGTATGTCCTGTTCGCCAGCGGCTACGACACCGGCGACGCCTACCTGTACATGATCGGCCTCGCTGATCGGCGCGGTGCTGGCGGGCCTCGGCATCGCCGCCGCGTGCTCGGCCGGCTGCCCGGCGGGCCGCCCGCTGGGCTGGCCGCGTCTGCCACGCTGGCCGCCGCGCTGGCCTGGGGCGCCGCCGCGACCTACCCGCGCGTCGACGCCAGCGCCGACCGCCGGGCGGTCGACTTCGCCGGCCACGTGCTCGGCGTCGCGCCGCGCGGCGCGATCGTCGCGGCCAGTCCGACTTCGACGCCTTCCCGCTGTGGTACGAGCACTACGCGCTCGGCCGCCGCCCCGACCTGTTTGTGCTCGTCGATGCGCTGCTCGACTACGACTGGTACCGCAGCAACCTGCGCGCTACCTACCCCGCGCTGGCCGTGCCCGCCGCCCCCAGCGCCGACGGCAGCTGGCTCGACGCGCTGCGCGCCGCCAACCCGGCCCTGCCGCTCTGCCGCACCAGCGCCGAGCAGACGCCGGCGATCGCCTGCGAGCCGTAGGCTTGCCCCGGCTTGCGCGGCGTGCAGTTGCCTGCGGCAGCTCGGTGTGGGGTTGTTCCGCATTGTATTGCACTACGTGGCTTCGCCACGTAGTGCAACACAATGAGGAGTTACGCACTTGCGTAATTCGGTTTCCCGAAGGGAGGAAATTAAGCCTGCGGCAGTGGTACTTGTTCACCTTCTGTGTCCATTTTCCGCGCGGGCGCGAAAATGGACGCAGACGGAAGAGTACCGCTCTGCCGAAGGCTGGGCGCGCCAGCTGCGCTTGTTCTGGCTCTAACGATCTGCGGTCTGGCGGCGTCGGCAGTAACACCGCCAGACCGCACAAGGGAGAGGCCGAGGCAGAAGCTACTCGTAGCCGTTCGGGTTATGGCTTTGCCAGCGCCACACATCGGCGCACATCTCGTCGATGTCGCGCTCGGCCGACCAGCCAAGCTCGCGGTTGGCCCTGGCCGGGTCGGCGTAGGTTACGGCGCTGTCGCCGGGGCGCCGCGCGACAATGCGGCGCGCGATCGGGTGGCCGCAGGCGCGCTCGAACGCCGCGAGCACCTCGAGCACGCTGTAGCCGCGCCCGGTGCCAAGGTTGTACGCCACCACGCCCGGCGCGGTCGCCAGCTTCTCGAGCGCCTTCAGGTGGCCGAGCGCCAGGTCGACGACGTGAATATAGTCGCGCACCCCCGTGCCGTCCGGCGTCGGGTAGTCGTCGCCGAACACCCGCAGCTCGGGCAGCTTGCCCACCGCCACCTGGGCGATATACGGCACCAGGTTATTCGGGATGCCGTTGGGGTCCTCGCCGATCCGGCCGCTGGCGTGCGCGCCCACCGGGTTGAAGTAGCGCAGCAGCGCGATATTCCATGCCGCGTCGGCCACATAGAGGTCGCGCAGGATCTCCTCGACCATGAGCTTGGTGCGGCCGTACGGGTTCAGCGCGCCGAGCGGCGAGTCCTCGGTGATCGGCACGTGGCTCGGGTCGCCATACACCGTGGCCGACGAGCTGAACACCAGCGTCTTCACGCCGTGCGCCGCCATCGCCTCGCACAGCAGCAGCGTGCCGGTGATATTGTTATGGTAGTAGCGCAGCGGCTGCGCCACCGACTCGCCCACCGCCTTGAGGCCCGCGAAGTGGATCACCGCGTCGACGGGGCGGGCCGCGAAGATCGCGTCGAGCGCCGCGCGGTCGAGCAGGTCGGCCTGGTGAAACGCCAGCGGCCTGCCGGCCAGCTCGCTCACCCGGTCGATCGCCTCGCGCTTGCTGTTGACGAGGTTATCGACAACTGTGACATCGTAGCCGGCGGCCAGCAGCTCGACGCAGGTATGGCTGCCGATGTAGCCGGCCCCGCCGGTCACCAGAATGTGCATGAGTTTGCCTCCATATCGTTGTATCTTCCGCATGCGGAAAACTTGCAGACATTTGGCTCCAACAAAGTCTCGTAGCCATCACCCGATCCGCAGCGCCACCAGCGTCATATCGTCGTGCTGGGGCGCGCCGCCGCCAAAGCCGGCCACCGCCGCGACGATCTGGTCGATCAGCGCGGCCGGCGGCAGGTTGCCGTGCGCGCGCACGATCGCCTCGAGCCGCTCGAAGCCGAACAGCTCGCGCTGCGCGTTCTGCGCCTCGACGATCCCATCGGTGTAGAACAGCAGCAGGTCGTCGTGGTCGAGCGCCAGCTCAACCGCGGCGTAGGGCGTATCGGCCGCGATGCCCAGCGGCAGCGTCGTGCCGGGCGGCTCAAGGTACTCGAGCCGGCCATCGGCGCGGCGGCGCAGCGGCGCGAGCTGCCCGGCGTTGGCCAGCGCCACCACGCGCCGCCGCAGATCGACCGTAGCGTAGCACAGCGCCACAAACGCGCGCGGCGGGATATCCAGCGCGATCCAGCGGTTGGTCTCGCGCATCACCTCCTGCGGGATCTGGTGATTGCGCGCCTCCGAGCGCGCGATCGAGCGCGCCACCGCCATCAGCATCGCCGCCGGAATGCTCTTGCCCGACGCGTCGCCGACGATCACGCCGATCAGGTCGCCGCCGTCGCGATCGAGCGCCAGCAGATCGTAGAAGTCGCCGCCAGTCTCGCGCGCGGGCTGGATCCAGGCCGCCAGCTCGGCGCCATCGACCTGCGGCAGCGCGCGCGGGAACAGGTTGCGCTGGATCTGGGCGGCAATCTCCAGCTCCTGCTCGACCCGCGTGACCGACTCTTCGTACAGCCGGGCGTTCTCCATGGCCACGGCGGCCTGGCTGGCGAACGCCAGCGCCACCTCGGCGTCGCGCGCGGCGAAGCGGTGTGGCTCGGCCGCGCTGATATTCAGCACGCCCAGCACCCGGCCCTTCGCCAGCAGCGGCACGCCCAGCCACGAGCGCATAGGCGGCTCCTGGGCGATCGGCGTCCACTCGCTGGCGGTGGTGGTATCGCCGATGATCAGCGGCGCGCGCTGGCGGATCACCTGCGCGGCGGCGTTCAGCTGCTCGAGGCGAAACGTGGCGTGCAGCGGCGCCTCGGTGCTGGTGGGCTTGCCCTGCAGCGCCATGCGAAACTGGTCGTCCTCCAGCAGCATGATCGACGCGGTGTCGTAGGGGATCACCTGGCGCAGCTCGCGCAGGATCAGGTGCGGCACCTCGCTCGAGTCGAACGACGCGCTGAGCACGCGCGCGACCTCGCGCAGCGTATCGGCGGCGCGGCGGGCGGCCTGCTCGGCGGCGAACAGCCGCGCGTTCTCGGCAAGCTGGCGCTCGCGCTCCTCAAACAGCCGCACCTTCTGCACGCCCAGGCTCAGGTGGCTGGCCACCTGGCTCAGCAGGTCGACGGTGCGCTGGCTGTACTGCGCCGGGCGGTAGTCCTGCACCGAGATCACGCCGATCGGCTGGCCCTCCTTGGCGATCAGCGGCACGCCGACCCACGCGCGGGTGTTGTTCTCGGGCGTAAACGTGTCGGCGGCGATGCCCATGTCGATCAGGTCGTCGCGCTGGGCGATCAGGTCGTCGAGGCGCAGCGCGCGGCGGTTGTGCAGCACCCACGCGGTTAGGCTGCCGGGCACCGGCTGGCGGCCGCGCCAGTTGTCGGCCAGCTGCGCGCCGCGGTCGATATACACCGAGTGGGTGATGATATGCGTATCGGGCTCGCAGATCACAATATAGAACACCGGCGCGCCGGTGAGCGCCTGCAGGTGCGCGTACACCTGCTGCAGCATCTCCTCGAAGTCGTACGAAGCGCTGACGAGCTGGCCGATCTGGCCGATGGCGTCGAGCTCGCGGATGCGCTGCTCGCGCTCGGCGGTGAGGCGCATGTTCTGCACGTGCAGCGCCACGTGGCGCGCCGCGTCGGTGAGGAAGCGCTCGTCGCGCGCGCCAAACGCGCCGGGGGTGTAGCTCTGGATGCCGATCAGGCCGATCGCCTGGCCGGCGCGGTCGCTCAGCGGCACGCCGAGCCACGCCGCAGCCGAGCGGTTCGAGCCGATCAGGTACTCGCTCAGGCCGGGGTACTGGCCGATCTCCTCGGGCAGGTTGGCGAGGTGCAGCGTGCGGCCCTCGCGCAGCACCCAGCTCGAGAGCGTGCCCGCCGGCATGGGCTGGTTCTTGAAGTAGCTATACTCCTGGCCCTCGTCGATGCCGATGCCGTCGACGATCAGGCCGCGCTCGCGGTCGTAGACGATCAGCAGAAACGCGTCGAGCGGCATGAACGCGCGCAGCGCCTCGTGCACGCGCCGCAGCAGCGTGCGCAGGCCGTGGGCGGTCGCGGCGGCGTGGCCGATCTGGCTGAGCGCGCGCAGCTCGGCGATCTGGCGCTCGCGCTCCTCGAACAGCCGGGCGCTCTCGATCGCCAGCGCCAGCTGGTTGCCGAACACCCGCGCCAGGTCGGCCTGGTCGGCGCTGAAGTCGTGCGCCGCGTCGCCCAGCAGCACCATGGCGCCGATGGTGCGGTCGCCGATGCGCAGCGGCACGCCCAGCAGCGCCTCAAACGGCTGGCGCGCGCCCGAGATCGACTGCCGGGGTAAGCCGGCGGGGATCGCCAGCGTCTGGTTGCGCAGCATCACCTGCTCGAGCGCGGTGCCGCGCACCGGCACGCGCCGCACCTCCGCCGCGTACGACGGCGGGAGGCCGCGCTGTGCCCAGATCACCAGCTCGTCGGTCTGCGGGTCGAGCAGGCGAATATTGCCGGCCTGCAGGGCCAGGTGCGGCAGGATCAGGCCAAGCGCGCGGTCGAGCAGGTCGGCCAGCGGGCGCTGCTCGACGGTCGCGGCGGCGAGCGCGCTGAGCAGCGCCAGGTCGTCGGTGCGATCGGCCACGCGCGCGGCCAGCGCCTGGCTGAGCTCGTGCTGCATCTGGCTGAGGTGGACATTCTCGAGCGCCACGCCGACGACATTGCCGATCCGCTGGAGCAGGTCGAGGTCGGGCGGGGCGTAGCGGCGCGGCTCGTAGCTCTGCACCGAGAGCACGCCCACGGCGTCCTGGCCGATCAGCAGGGGCACGCCCATCCACGAGCGCGACGGCCGCTCGGCGTCGCCGAAGCGGTCGGGCGCGATGCCGAGCTGCGCGCGCATGGCGAGCAGGTCGTCGAACAGCAGCGGCGCGCGGCCGTCCAGCAGCAGGCTGGTGAGCGCGCCATAGGGCATCCGCTCGACAAACTCGGCCGCGCCCTGGTCCACCATATACGCGGCGCGGAACATATTCGGCTGGGTGGTGTCGCACACCGCGATGTAGCAGGCGTCGAAGGTGAAGATCGCCGTCAGCTCGCGCTCGATCACCGCGAAGATCGCCTGGAACGAGCCGGCGCCGCGGCATGCCACGCTGATGGCGTAGAGCGCGTCGAGCGCCCGCCAGCTCGGCGCGGGCGGCGGGGGTGGCGCGGCGCGCCGGCCGGGCGGTGGGCCGGGCTGATCTGGGCTGGGAGGTCGTTGTGCCATAGTTGCGTCTATCACCCGGGGCGCGCGGCGAGCCGCGGCGCTGTGCGCGTGGGCATACTATAGCATACATCGCTGGGGGTTTGGTGGTTGGTACGGTTGGTTCTTTGTTCGTGATTGCTTCGGGGCCTGTGCGGCCCCGCGCCCCTTTGTTCGTGATTGCTTCGGGGCCTGTGCGGCCCCGCGCCCCTTTGTTCGTGATTGCTCGGGGCCTATGCGGCCCCGTGCGCCCCTTTGTCGTGACTGCACGGGCCTGTGCGGCCCCGTGCCCCTTTGTTCGTGATTGCTCTGGGCCCGTGGCCCCGCGCCCCCTTGTCTGTGATTGTTATGGGGCCTGTGCGGCCCCGCGTGTTCCGCAGCAGTGAAGCCGCCGCCAGCCCCCCGTACCCGCCGCTGGGGCGCTGCCCCAGACCCCGTAATGCATGTCGTCGCAAATGCGATGCCGGTGGCGCCTGCCTCGTGGCGCAGAATGACGTATCGGTTTGCCCTGAGTGTGCCTTGTGGCACGGAACAATCTGTTGGTTTGTCTTGAGGCATGAGCCTCTGACGCTGACGCTGGCACAGCCTTCTGTGGGCGCGCATCGTGCGCGCCTCGTGCTTGCCTTTCCAAAGGTTTCGGGGGCTACGCGCCCCCCACCCCCGCTTGCTCGAGCATCGCTTCGGGGCCTGTGCGGTATTTGTCATCGGTTAAGGATTTGTGCAATCTGTCAAGCTGGGTTATTCTCTCGTTATGCCAAGTCCAAAACACAACCGGCGCCCCGCGCCACCTTCAATGCCGACCATCGCCGCCGCACCCACGTTCCTGCTCCCAGCGATGCCGAAATCGAACGCCGACTTCGACGAGTTTGTCAAACCCGCCGTCTTCGCCGAGCTCGACTTCTACCGCCGGCTCGGTCTCCGCAACCGTATTCTCACCCTTCCCGTGATGGTTTCGCTTGTTCTGGCCTTGATCTGGCGCCGCATCCCCGGTGTCTGCGCGTTCCAGCGTACCTCGCCCGCGAACGCATCTTCTGGCCACTCCCCGTACCGTTTCTCAGTCCGCGCCTCCGACCGCTTCTTGACTTCCTGCGGTGCTGTTCGAACAGGTGCTCTACCGCGTCCTCGCGCATCTTCCCTGAACGCCTGCGGCGGCGTACCCGCCTGCTCCCCGTTGCTTGCCGCGGCGCTGCGCGCTTCAGCGGCCTGTACGCCCTTGATGCGACCACGCTCGAACCGCTGTTCCGCAACCTGCGGCGCTGCGCGACACGCCTGGCACGCACCTCGCCGGTCACGTCAGCGTTGCCGTCGAACTGCTCAGCCATCTGCCCGCCAAGCTCTGGTGGAACCCCGAACCGCACACCAATGAGAAAGCCCTAGCGCGACCGGTGCTCGATTGGTTGCCCACAGGCAGTGTGGTGGTGTTTGACCTGGGCTACTTTGCGTATTGGTTTTTTGATGCGCTGAGCGCACAGGAGAGCTTCTGTCACTGCGCTTGCGCGAGCAAGCGAGTTATTCGGTCAGAACGATGCTGTGCAATCGCGCGAAGGTGCGTGACCAGATCATTCAGCTGGGGCGCTACAAAGAGCCGTGTACCCACCCGATGCGCCTGATCGAGGTCGAGGTGAATGGCGCTGGCAGCGCTATCTGACGAATGTATTGGACCCGAAGCGGTTGAGTATCGTGGAGGTAGTGGCGCTCTACGATGCGCGCTGGAAGAGAGAAACGAGCTTTTTGCTGATCAAGCGGCTGCTGGATCGTCGTATGTGGGTGGGTAGCCAGAATGGGATCTGGCTGCAGGTGGTGGCGACGTTCTTGATGTATGCACTCCTGCTGGATTTGTGTGATGATGTTGCGCAAGCACTGGGAGTGCAGCTGGAAGCGATCTCGGTGGAGATGGTGTATCGGGGGTTGTATCACTACGTGTGGCAGTGGCACAGGGTGAGTACCAAGGAGACGCGCCCAGCTATTTAGCGCGTGAGGCGAAGGGATTAGGTATCCTGAAACGCGAGCGTCCATCGAGGCGCCCGAGTGCACTGAGCAAATCCGCCTCAAGGTTGGTCGGTCCACCGCTCCCTAATGCCAATGTGACAGAAGCGCGAAAACGTTAACCGATGACAAATACCGCATAGGCCCCGTGCCCCTTTGTTCGTGATTGCTTCGGGGCCTATGCGGCCCCGCGCCCCGCAGCAGGGGCTGCCGCCAGCCCCCTGCATTCGCCGATGGGGGCGCTGCCCCAGACCCCATAATGCATGCTGCCGCAAATGCGATGCCGGTGGCGCATGCCTCGTGGCGCAGAATGACGTATCGGTTTGCCCTGAGGTGTGCCTTGTGGCACGGAACAATCCTGGTTTGCCCCTTGAGGCATGAGCCTCTGACGCTGACGCTGGCACAGCCTTTTCCGTAGGCGCGCATCGTGCGCGCCTCGTGCTTGCCTTCCACGGCTTTCGGGGCTACGCGCCCCTGCTTCCCGCTTGCTCGAGACTGCTTCGGGGCCTGTGCGTCCCCGCGCCCCGCTTGCTCGTGACTACTTCGGGGCCTGTGCGGCCCCGCGCCCCGCAGCAGGGGGCTGGCGGCAGCCCCCCATGCGCATTAAGCTTACGCCACACAGCTATCGGTACTCATCAAAAACCGCTGGAAGGTACACGGATGTTTCCTGCGTCGGTTCTTGCGGCAGCCTGCTTGAATACAGCGTGCCAGCGTCGTCAGCGCGTCCCGCAGCCGTGCGGGCTGCCCCATCGCCGTTGCCAGCGCGATCCAATGCGTACGAATTGTCGGTGCCGCTTTGCCCCAACCCGTGCGGGCGCATCCCACCCGCTCACGAGCAGCAGCCAATGCTGCACAATTTGATTGAGCAAGCGTCCATACAATTCACACAGCACCTGCCACGGCTGCACGTCCCGTACCAGATCAATCTGCCCGTGGCTTTTCCACAGCTTAAACAGCAGTTCGATCTGCCAGCGCGCCGCCCGCGCCAGCACCAGCGCCTCCGTCACGGTCAGTCCGTCCGGCGGATGGTGGTCACAAACACGCTCCACGCCGCCAAGGCCAAGCGCAGCGCGCTGACCATCTGGCCCTGCGCTTTGGCTTCCTCCCGCAAGCGGCGGCGGCGCTGGTCGACCACCTCCTGCGGTGCCCGCACCGCCAGCAAGCGCGCCCGCACCTGCGCCTCCCGCCCCAGCCGCACCGGCAGATCGAGCGTTGCCTCGGGCATGGCGGCCAGCAGGTCGTGCAGGCGCCACCAGCGTCCATCGTCCGTTTGCAGGCTGGTCAGTGCCTGCATGCGCGAGAATGCCAGACACGCCCCGCGCGTCCAACTCCGCCAGCAGGGCGAGGTCAAAATAGCCCAAATCCACCAGCCGGACCGCGCCCTGCGGCAGATCGTGATGCAGGGTGGCGTGAGCATCCGACTCGTGGCCATCGTGCAGGGTCGGGCCGCGCAAGCGCCTCGTGCGCAGGTCGAGGGCGACCTGGAGCTGCTGCCGCGTTGCCGGCGTCGGGCGTGCCATTACCGCAGCCGGTCCAGACCGCAGCGAGCGCCTCGGGCAAGGCGATCGTGGTACTATCTTGCACCACCACCTCGGCGAAGCGGTCGAGGATGGGCAAGCTGAGTGGGTCAGCACACAGCACCTCGCCAATCGCAGCCCCGAGCACGTGTTCCAGGATAGGTGGCGGCGGTTCGGTCAAACCGCTGATGCAAGGCTTCGGGCGAGATGGTTACGCCCAAGGCGGCACTCGTCTGCGTCAGGGCGCTCAAGCTCGCCTGCGGGTCGGCACCGAGGCCAAACACGAGCGTTTGCACGAACACACTGCCGGTCAGTTTGGCGTCCGAGCGCTGAACAAAGCCGGTCTGGCGGCCGGCACGGTCGGCTTCCTCGGTCAACACCGCCGCAAGCGTGGCGGCCAGCTGTGGTATAGTCGTCATCAGGGCGGCTCCTGTCGGTGTTTGGTTGTGGTTTGGCGACAACAACCATACCACAAGAGCTGTCCTTGTCTACTACGCTTAATGCGTATGGGGGGCTGCCGCCAGCCCCCTGCACCCCGCCGCTGGGGCGCTGCCCCAGACCCCGTAATACATGCCGTCGCAAATGCGATGCGAGTGGCGCATGCCTCGTGGCAAGCCAACACGTCACTCCACACCACGAAGCATACTTCACACCACGAAGCATACTCTGCGGTACAAAACAATCTGTCGGTTTGCCCTGAGGCATGCGCGTACGGCAGTGAAGCTGGCATGATATGCTTTCAGCCGGAAAGGTTGTGGAAAACCGGCAGGGTTTTCCTGCGCGGGGGCCGGGGCGCAGCGCCTCGGAATGACCTGCTGTGGAGCAAACGAGGAGCCTGCAGCCAGGCCAGAGAACCAGCCAAACCGGCAGGGTTTTCCTACGCGGGGGGCCGGGGGCGCAGCGCCCGGAGCGACCCACTCGCAGGGCGTGCAATGTGCCTGAGGCCAGGCCAGAGAAAGAGCCAAACCGGCAGGGTTTTCCTGCGCGGGGGCCGGGGCGCAGCGCCCCGGAAAGATCAGCCTCGCGGGGGCCGGGGGCGCAGCGCCCCGGAGCGAGCCACGGCTGTAGGGCGCCGGGGGCGCAACGCAAAGCGCAGCACCCCCTAGCCGCCGCACGGCGCACTACGGCGCCGGCACCCACTTCACCGCGTCGAACCAGAGTGTGCGCATGCTGTCGCCCGCGAGGTCGCTGAGCTCCACCGCGCCGCCATTGCCGGCCGCGAATGGGAAGCGCCCCAGCAGCACCCAGGTTCCGGCCGCGGTCGCCTGGTTGATCTCCACCACCTGCGCGCCGTCGCGGTGGCGCACGGTGTAGTGCGCGCTGGTGGTGTTGGCTTTTTTCATGCTGCAGACCGGGATGTAGGCGTACACATTGTACATGCCCTCGGCCGCGAGGGTCGGGCGCCACGCGCCGCTGTTCTCGCTGTCGGCGGTGGTGGCGGCGGTGTAGGTCCACAGCGCCTGGCCGTTGATCCCGCAGTGCTTTGGCGCGTCGTACCACTTCACTGCGGCGCGCCCGGCAACGCCGGCCCCGCTTCGTCGACTTCGGTCTCGGCTGCGGGTGGTGGCGGCGCTGGCGCGGCCTGCGGCTGTTCGGCGGTGGCCTGCGGCGGCGCTGCCGCGGGCGGCGGCTCGGCGGTGGCTTGCGGCGCGGCGGCCTGCGCGGCTGCGGGCTGCGGCTGCTCGGGGCTGGCTGCGGCGCGGCGGGCTGCGGCTGCTCGGGAGCGGGCTGCGGCGCGGCCTGAGGCTGCTCGGGGGCGGGCGCTGGGGCGGCGGCCTGCGGCTGCTCGGGCGCGGGCGCGGGCGGCGGATCGGCCAGCGGGTCGCGGCCCATCCACAGGAACGTAATCTCAACCGTCGCCTGGTCGCCCTTGATCCCCAGCTCGTCCCACCACACGCCGTCGCCGATATCCACGGCGGTAGGGAAGCGCACCTTGCCCTTCTCGGCGCGGCCGTGGTTGTAGCCATTGAAGTAGGCCGCGTGATCCTCGGGCCAGCCCTGCGGCAGGTCGCCGAAGCGCTCGCGCTGCTCGTTCCAGTAGTCGTCGTGCGCGTTCCAGGGGCCCACGTCGTACACCGGCGCCACGGCGCTGCGGCCGTTATACGTAATGCGCACCTGGTAGTCGGTGGTGCCCTCGGGCGAGAGCGCGCGCCATGACGGCAGCGAGACAAAGTGATCGTGCTTGGTGATGCGGTGGCCGTTGGCGGTATGGTGGCCGACCATGCCCTCGCGCGTGGCGCGCAGCGTCCAGGTTGGCGCGACCGGCTGGTCGTCGCTGAAGGCGCTGAAGCGCGCGGGCGCGCGCTCGGCCGCCAGCTGAATATTCGCGATGCTCGGGCGCGCCCGCGCGCTGCCCAGCAGTGTCGCGCGGTACTGCGCGAAGCGCGCCACCCACGGGAATGTCGCGCGCGCGCCGCTTGCGAGCCCCACCTCCCACGCCGTCCAGTGCGTGCCGTCGGCGCTGGCGCGCACGTCGAGGCGCATATCGCTGCCGGCGGGAGTGCGGGCGCGGTAGCTTACCACGAGCGACTGGAACAGAAAGCCTGGGTCGTAGGCGGGGCCGATGGCGATGCCGAAGTGCGCGAAGCTGCCGTAGATCGTGGGGGCGGGTGGTGCGTCGGGGGCGAGGGTGAGCGTTTCGCCGGCGGCCAGAATATCGCGGTACGATCCGGCCTGCCGGTTAGAGGTATCTGGGTTGGCCTGCGCCAGCGCGGCGGCGGGTGGTGCGATGCTCCACAGCGCCAGCAGCCAGGCTAGCCATACAGCACGTACACGGTGCGCCCGTCGTATCATACACGTCGTTCCTACACGGCAGTATTCATCTCGCGGGCGTCGCATCGTTGCGGCGCCGTGGCGAGTGCAGCTGCGAGGGGTACGGGGCGCGAGTACGGTGTTCGCAGTGCGTGGTGAACGCTGCCTCTTCCTGTGCCGCCAGCGTGGCGACGGGGCGATTATATCATGGTTTTGTCAGCTGTCTATCAGATGGTGACAAGATTGTTAGGCTGCCGTGAGGATGCTGGCGGCTATGTGTGGCCGGTGGCGCATGCCTCAGGGCGGCAAAGCGCGTGCTGGCGTAGCCTGAGTGTCTGTTTGAAAGGCCGGTGTGCCACCGGGGCACTAGGGCATCAAGCGGTGATAGCGCTGAGAAAGCACCAACACGGCATACACGATCAATCTCGGTGTCTTCGTGTCTTGGCGGTTATTTCTCAAACAATCTTGGTGTCTTCGTGTCTTGAGGGCACCAAGGCACCAAGCGGTGCTAGCGCTGAGAAAGCACCAACACGGCATACAAGATCAATCTTGGTGTCTTCGTGTCTTGGTGGTTATTTCTCAAACAATCTTGGTGTCTTCGTGTCTTGGCGGTTATTTCTCAAACAATCTTGGTGTCTTCGTATCTTGGTGGTTATTTCTCAAACAATTTCTGAGGCATGCTGGTAGGGCGCTGGGGGCCGGCACGGCGCGCATGCGCCAGCACAGCTAGCGCCCCCAGCTGAGGTAGAACTTGCGCGCAGGGCCCGAGGTCAGCCTGCGCTGGTCGCTGCCGTCGGCGCGCATGGCCCACACCTGCCAGTCGGGGCTATCTTCGCGCGCGACATACGCGATCCACTCGCCGTCGGGCGACCAGACGGCATTGGTGTGCGGCCCGGCCCCGGCGGTCAGCTCGCTGCGGCGGCTGCCGTCGGCGCGCATCACCGTGATCTGGCGCTGGCTCAGCCCGTCGCTGCCGGGCGGGCTGCTGGTGAACGCCAGGGTTCGCCCGTCGGGCGACCACGCCGGGAAATCTTCCTCTCGGTCGGGCGAGCTGGTCAGGTTCGCGGCCGTGCCGTCGGCGTCGAGCATGAAGATATCCTGCGGCTGATCGGCCGAGGGCGGCGCGGCGAACGCCAGGCGCTGGCCGGGCGCCCACGCCAGCGCGGCGATATTCTCGGGCGCGGCCGGGAAGCTCACCTGGCCGCTCTCGAGGTCGACGATCGTCAGGCGCCACGGCTGGCCCTTCTCGCGCGTGGCCATGGCCAGGCGGCGGCCGTCGGGCGACCAGGCCGGGTAGCGCGCCTCGCGGTTCGGCAGCGCCAGCCGCAGCGCGTGCGGGTTGCCGGCGCTGCCGATGTAGATCTCGGTGTTGCGCGTGATGCTCAGGCGCTGGCCATCGGGCGACCAGGCCGGGCTATAGCTTTGCCGGTCGTCGGTCAGGCGGCGCGGCGGCTTGCCGTCGAGCGTCGCGGCCCAGATATCGAAGCCATCCTGGCCGCCCTGGCCGAACGCGATCGTGCCGGACGCGCCGGGCAGCAGCCACTCCTGCGCGGGTGGGGCGGCGGTGTTGCCGGCTGTGGGCGTGGTGCCGCCGCCGCCCGACACGCGGCCGAATGCGCGCAGCCCGATTGTGCCGATCGCCGCGATGCCCAGCAGCGCCAGCAGCAGCACGATAGCGGCGGCCGGCGATTGGCGTGGCGGGCGCGGCGCGCGCTCGATCTGCGGCAGCGGCACGGTCACGCGCGGCGTGTCGGCGGGCGCGGGCGCCGGCCTGGGCGCCACGTATGCCGGCGCGGCCGGCGTAAAGGCCGGCGCGGTGCTTGCAGGCGCCCGCGGCTGCAGCGCCAGCAGGTCGGCGCGCAGCGCGTCGGCGCTGGGGTAGCGATCGGCGGGGTCCTCGGCGGTAGCGCGGGCAACGATCCGCGCCAGCTCGGGCGGCACCGCCGGGTTGAGCGCCGCCAGCGGCGGCGGCGGCACGCTGCTGGGCACCTGCCCGCTCAGCAGGTGGTGCAGCGTCGCGCCCAGGCTATAAATATCGCTGCGCGGGTCGGTCTGGCCGCGGCCGTACTGCTCGGGCGGCGCGTAGCCGGGCGTGCCGATGATATGCGTATCGCCGCTCTGCTCGGGCTTAAACAGGCGCGCGATGCCGAAGTCGATCAGCACAAACCGCGACTGGCCGGCGAGCGGCGGGCGCGCCGGAGCGCCGTTGCCGTGGCTGGTGGGCTCGTCCTCGGGCACCACCATCACATTCGCGGGCTTGAGGTCGCGGAAGATCACCTGAGGCCGGCGGGCGTGGAGGTAGCGCAGCACATTGCAGAGCTGCACGCCGCACTCGATCACAAACGCCGGGTCGAGCGGGCCATATTTGCCCACCAGCTCGCGCAGCGTCTGGCCGGGCACATACTCCATCACCAGGAACGCGCGCCGATCGACCTGGAAGAAATCCCAGATCTTGGTGAGGCCGGGGTGGTCGAGCGCGGCGAGCATGCGCGCCTCGCGCTCGAACATCTGCTCGGCCACGGCGCGCTCGTCGGCGCCAAGGCGGTTGGCGTCCATCTCTTTGATCGCCACCGCGCGGCCCAGCCGCGTGTCTTCGGCCAGGTACACCGCGCCAAATCCGCCGCTGCCAAGCAGGCGGCTGCGCCGGTAGCGGTTGAGCAGCAGATCGGCAGGTGCGGTCATGGGCTGCTCTCCGCGATCTCGGCCAGCTCGGCCCAGCGCTCGAAAGCCGCCTCGAGCTGCGCGCTCGCCCGGCCGAGCGCCTCGGTCAGCCCGAGCAGCGCCTGGTAGTCGTTCGCGGCGCCCTCGATCTGCCGCTGGAGCTGGGCCTGCTCGGCCTCAAGGCGCGCGATCGTCGCCTCGGTCTGCTCAAGCTCGCGCGCCTCTTTAAAGGTTAGCTTGCGCGGCTTCGCTGGCGCGGGCGCAGCGGGCTGCGCGGCCGGCGCCCTAGGCGTAGGGCTGGCCGGAGCTGCGCTCGCGGCCTGTGATCGGCGCGCGGCGTAGGCGCTATAGCCGCCGGGATACTCGGCGAGCGCGCCGTCGCCCTCGAACACCAGCATTCGCTCGGCGGTGCGGTCGAGAAAGTAGCGGTCGTGCGACACGGCGATCAGCGCGCCCGAGAACTCGTCGAGGTAATCCTCGAGCACCGCCAGCGTCTGGATATCGAGGTCGTTGGTAGGCTCGTCGAGCAGCAGCACATTCGGCGCGGCCATGAGCTGGCGCAGCAGGTACAGCCGCCGGCGCTCGCCGCCCGAGAGCTTGGCGATCGGCGTGTAGTGGGCCTCGGGCGCGAACAGAAAGCGCTCGAGCATCTGCGCCGCGCTGATCAGCGCGCCCTCGCCCGTGCGGATCAGCTCGGCCCCTTCCTTTATATAGTCGATCACGCGCTGCGACTCGTCCAGCCCGGCGCTCTCCTGGTCGTAATAGGCCAGGTGCACCGTCTCGCCGACGCTGACCGCGCCGCCGTCGGGGGCCAGCCGCCCGGCGATCATATTCAGCAGCGTGGTTTTGCCGCTGCCGTTCGGCCCGATGATGCCGAGGCGCTCGCGCGGCCCGATGCTGAGGCTCAGGTTGTGCAGCAGCGTGCGCGCGCCGAAGCGCTTGCTCACGCCCTGCAGCTCGATCACGCGCTTGCCGATGCGCCGCGACGCCACCGAGATCTCGAGCGCCGCATCGGGCGCGGCCGGCGTGTCGGCCCGCAGCGTCGCGATCCGGTCGATCCGCGCCTGCTGCTTGGTGGTGCGCGCCTGCGCGCCGCGCCGCAGCCATGCCAGCTCCTTCTTCAGGATCGTCTGGCGGCGCGCCTCGTCGGCGGCCTGCTGGTCGGCGCGCTCGGCCTTGAGCTCAAGAAAGCGGCTGTAGTTCGCGGGGTACGAGTACAGGCGCGCGCGGTCGACCTCGACGATCCGCGCCACCACGCGGTCGAGAAAGTAGCGGTCGTGCGTCACCAGCAGCAGCGCCGCGGCCGAGCGCAGCAGAAATGCCTCGAGCCACGCCACCGTATCGATGTCGATATGGTTGGTAGGCTCGTCGAGGATCAGCAGGTCGGCCGGGCCGATCAGCGTGGCGGCCATCGCCACGCGCTTGCGCTGGCCGCCCGAGAGCGTGCCGACGCGCGCGCCCAGGTCGGCGATCCCCAGCTTGCCGAGGGTGGTGCGCGCGTCGTGCTCGAGATCCCACGCGCCGGCCGCATCCATGCGCGCCACCAGGTCGGCGAGCGCCGACTGAAGCGCGGGCTGGTGCGGGTTGGCGGCGAGCGCGGCCGCGGCCTGCTCGTACTCGCGCAGCAGCTTCATCTCGGGCGTGCTGCCCTGGAACACCTGCTCGATCACCGTCAGCGCCGGGTCGAGCTGTGGGTTTTGCGGCAGGTAGGCCACGCGCAGCCCGCGCGACAGGCTCACGCGGCCGGCGTCGGGCGGCTCAGCGCCGGCCGCGATGCGCAGGAGCGTGCTTTTGCCGCTGCCGTTCACGCCAACAACGCCCACGCGCTCGCCCGCATCGATCCCGAGCGCCACCTGGTCGAGCAGCGGGCGGTCGGCGAACTGTTTTGAAATCGCCTCAAGCGACAGAATATTCATGGCGGGTATTGTACCATCACCAGGCGCCCGCGCGGATGGCAGCACGATGGGTTATACCAAATTCGCTTGATGACGTACACTTTACGGCACGTAATCAGCCGAAGGCCGAATTGGTATAGCCTACGCGCGGGCGGCGCGCGGCGTAGCGGCCACCAGCACGCGGTAGATGCTCAGGAACAGCAGGCTGGCGCCGCTGCCCCAGTACAGGCCGCGCACCAGCGGCGCGGCGCCGTCGCTGCCGCTGCCGATGCCGTGCAGCAGCGCCAGCACGAACAGCGCGAAGCTCAGGAAGTGGATCGCGCGCCAGAGCTTGCGGCCGATCAGGCGGCGGGCGTAGAAGCTCAGCCCGACAATCGCCAGCAGGTACAGCGCCACCTGGCCCAGGCCAACCTCCAGCGGCTTATAGCCCGCGCTGGCGAACGGCACCAGCAGCTGCGCCAGCGAATAGTTCATGTAGTGGTCGCCCAGCAGCACCAGCGCGTGAAAGAGCGCGAACGCCAGGCCCAGCAGGCTGGTGTGCTGGTGCACGTCGAAGGCCACCGGCCCGCCCGGCCACACCCGCGCGAGCTTGTTGGTCATCGTCACGCCGAGCATCATCGATACCCACAGCAGCGTGTAGGCCACCATCGCGCTCGAGCGCGCCAGGTACCAGTAGGCTTTTGGCTCGGCGCCCAGCAGCGAGCCGCTGAGCTGCGGCAGCCAGGCCGGCAAGGCCACCGCCGCGGCCAGCGCGCCGGCCATGCTTGCCAGCAAGATCAGCAGCAGCGTGTGCGGCGCCATGGCCGGCGGCAGATCGGCGAACTCGTCGGCGGGCGGCAGCGTGGCGCGCTGGCTCGGCACGGCCGCTGGCGCTGCGGCGCTGGCGCGGGCCGCATTCGCGGCGCGAATCGCGGCCAGGCGGGCGGCTTTCTCGTCGTTCATCAACATCTCCTAGCGCGATGAGCGTGTTCGTGCGACTGGCGCGGCGGCGGCGGCCGGCGGGGCGCTCACCGCGCGCAGCGCGGGGGCTGCGGCAGGAGCGGCGGCCGCCGGAGCAGGCGGAGCATCGGCCACCGTCTGGGCCGGCTGGCGAATGGTCGGCGCCTGGCCGAGCGCAATCTCGGGCGCGCCGGCAAGCGGGACGAGCGTTGGGATCGGCGCAAGCTCAATCTGGCGCTGCGGCGCGCTCGCGACCTGCTGAGCCACGCTCGGCGGCGCTACGGGCACGTCGGGCTGCTGGCGCGCCAGCGCGGCCCAGCCGCCGAGCGTCGCGGCCAGCGCGGTCGTGGTGATCAGCAGCTTCGCGCCGGGCGCCGATCGTTTTGGTGCGTCGAGTCGGGTCATTGCATCCTCTATATAGAGTACATGCCGGGCCACTGGCATCGCGAGCCCGGCGGATCGAGTACATTCGGCAGACTGATGCATTCGAGGCGCCTGGAAAGGCCGGCCTGTCTGCACACGGGCCGCTAGTCGTCGTGGCCCTCGCCGCCGTGGTCGCCGCGGCCGCTCGGCTGGGCCGCGATCTGCGCGGCGCCGTTGTACAGCACCTGGCCGCTGTTCGCGTCGACATAGATGGTGCCAATGTCGAGTACCACCTCATACGCGATCGTGCCCTCGAAGTCGACGAGCTCGGGCGCGCGGGCGAGCTGGCCGCCGGGCGCGGCCGCCAGCGCGATGTCGGCCGCCTGGCCGGCCGCCAGCGCGTACTGTGGCGCGGGCGGCGTGGTGGGCTGAGGCGCCGCGGCTGGGGCCTTGGCCGGCGCGGCGGCCAGGCGATTCGCCAGCTGCTGCTCCTGAACATAGGCCTGGTTCAGCTCGGCCGCCATCTGCTGCAGCTTCTGGTAGGCCTGGCTCAGCTGCTCATTCGACTGCTGGATGCGCGCGTTGGCCTCGGCCAGGCGCTGCTGGTAGGCCGCCTCGCGCTCAGCGAACTGGGCCGCGAGCGCCGCCTGCGGGTCGGCGGTTGGCGCGGGCGGGCTGGCTGTTGGCGTGGCAATATCGGCCTGGGCCGCGCGCTGGGTCGCGACGCGCGCCACGACGCCGCCGATCACCACCAGGCTAAAGACGGTGATCGCCGCGGATATGATCAGTGTGATACGCTGGGACATGAGAGCTCCTTCTTCGAGTGGTGTAGGCGATGCTTTGGTTACTATCTTGCGCCCGGCGGATTGGAACAAGCTTGGCCTGCCCTAGCGATTTTTTCAATCTTTTTCCAATCCGGGCCGCCGCGCTGGCGCTGGGCACACTGCTACAGTCGCTCGTTTGGCCGAAAAGTAACGGGGTGCGAGCCGCATCCGGCTGATCAGGGGCTCTATGCGGTACTTTCCTTGCGCGTGGGAGGCTTGGAGGGCGCAAGCCCTCCAAAGTCATCGCTTTTTTTGCCAGGTCGCGGCCACGGCCGTGGCCGCAACCGGGCAAAACGGAAGTT
>NZ_JAXLWP010000047.1:0-33718 GCF_046328425.1 Kouleothrix sp. | reverse complement strand
GAGTTCAACGCCGGAGGAGCGGACCCCATGACCTTCAAGGTGTCCGAGCCGAGCGCCGAGCACCTGCGCGGGCTCTGGTCGGAACTTGGCGCCGTGCTCACCGGCCGGCGCACGTTCGACAAGGCCGGAGGCTGGGGCGGAAACCACGCCTGGGGGCCGGCGTTTGTTCTGACTCACGACATCCCCACCGGATGGCCACGGCCCAACTCGACGGTTCACTTCGTGACCGACGGCATCGAGAGCGCCGCGAGGCAGGCCAAAGCCGCCGCCGCCGGGAAGGCTGTCGGGGTTCACGGCGCCGACACCATCCAGCAGCTGCTGAATGCCGGGCTGCTCGACGAAATCAGCGTCGACATCGCGGCGGTTCTTCTTGGCTCCGGAGTTCGGCTGTTCGACCACCTCGCCGGCACGCCGGCCATCCTCGGCAGCCCGACGGTGATCTCCGGCGTTGGCGTGACCCACCTGCGCTACCCGGTACGCAAAGCATAATGCTTTCCGTCTGATCACCTTCTTTCTGCGCTCTGACCATAGGCGCGGGCTTCGCCGGCCTGCGCCAGGCGCCAGGCGTCCCAGGCGAGCAGCAGCACCAGCAGACCGGCCATCAGCGCGAGCTGCCACAGCACCACCTGGTGCAGCGTCTCGTGGCGGGCGTAGAGCAGCGCGGCCTGCGCCAGCCCGCCCAGCAACATGAGGTAGCCGCCGGTGCGCTGGCCGAGCGCCAGGCGGTAGCTGGCGATCACATTCGCCAGCGCATACAGCGCGGTCGCGCCGGTGTAGTGCGCCAGCAGCGGCGCCACCGCCACGAAGGGCGCGCCGAACAGCCCGCGCACGATCGCCTCGGGCGCGGCCAGCATCGCCGCGAGCGCCAGCGCGGCGATCAGCGCGACGCCGGCGAGCGCCAGCGACAGCAGCCAGCGATGCGGCTGGCCGCGCCGCTGGCGCCGCGCCGCCAGCGGGAACAGCGCGGCCACCAGCGTCCAGCTTGCGAAGAACACGATCCGGCCGATCAGCGCCAGCGCGCCATACCAGCCGGCCTCCTCGGCGGCGAAGAAATGCGCCACCACCGCCACGTCGCTGTAGTTGATCAGCGCCTGCCCGGCCAGCGCCGCGCCGACCGGCAGCGCGTAGCGCGCGATCGCCCGGCGCCGGCCGGCGCTCAGCGCCTCGGCGGGCGGCAGCCGCCGCGCGGCGCGCCGGGCCACAAGCCAGGTGGCCACAAACGAGAGCGCGATCGCCGCGACCGCGCCATTCACCGCCCAGCCCAGCGCCACCAGCGCCAGCGCGATCGCCAGCCTCGCCCACATCTCGGCCTGGTAGCTCAGCGCCAGCATGGCGAAGCGCGTCTGGCCCTGCAGCACGCCGCGCTCGACCGCCTGGGCCAGGTAGCACGGCAGCCCCAGCCCGAGGATCACGAACGGCCAGGGCGAGCCGGTGTGAAAGAAGCGTGCCAGCAGCCCGGCGCCGGCCGCGCACGCGATCCCGAGCGCGGCGCCGAGCCGCCATGCCCACGCCAGCAGCCAGCGCCGCAGCCCGGCCAGCCCGGCCAGCGCCGCCTGGCCCGGCGCGGCGGCGTAGCGCGCGGCGTAGCGCGCCGCGAGCATCTGGAGCATCTGCGTCAGCAGCGCCGCCGCCAGCGAAAGCATCACCACCGCGTTGAGCTGGGCGAACAGCGCCGGCCCAAGCCAGCGCCCCAGCACCAGGTTGAACAGGTAGTTGCCGATATTCGCCAGCCCGGTGCCGAGCAGCAGCGCCGCGCCGCCGCCGAGCAGCCTGCTGCCGCGCTCGGCTGTGGCTTCAGCGGATGTCATAGCGCTGGCCTGTGGCGCGGCCAAGCAGCACGCGCGGCAGGTAGTAGCGCCCTCGAGCAGGCTGCCGAAGGTTCCCAGCGATGCCACCCGCCTGCGCCGAGGCGCGCCGCGAGCGCCGGGTCGTACACGATCCGCGCCTGGCCGCGCAGCCGCAGCGCGAGGTCGAGATCGCTGTAGGTGCGCATATCGCTGCGGAAGCCGCCGATCGCGTCGAAGGCCGCGCGCCGCACCGCGAAGTTCGCGCCGTTGAAGTGCGGGTAGCCCAGCCGATCCATCAGCGCCACGAAGCGCAGGTAGAGCCGCTCGCCGCCGCGCTGCAGCCTCGTGGCGCTGTCGAGGCGCACCGGGCCGTACACCGCGTCGGCCGGCGCGGCGCCCGCGAAGTGTGCGGCGATGCGCTCGAGCCAGTCGGGCGGCACGATCGCGTCGGCGTCGGTGGTGGCGACGAACGGCGCGCTGGCGGCCGCGAAGCCGCGCTGGCGCGCGTTGACGCAGCCGCGCGCTGGCTCGTGGATCACCCGGCTGGCCAGTCGCCGCGCGATCAGCGCCGTCGCGTCGGTGCTGCCGTTGTCTACCACGATCAGCTCGGCGGGTGCGAGCGTCTGAGCGCGCAGCGCCTGCAGCGCCGGCCCGATCAGGCTGGCCTCGTTGTAGGCCGGCAGCACCACGGCGATGCGCGCGATCATGCCGCCACCTCCAGGCCGCGCCCGGCGCTCAGCTTCTCGACCACGGCCTTCGCGCTGAGGATGGTGTGGTCGATATTAAAGTAGCGCCAGTCGGCGAAGCGCCCGGCCGGGTAGATGCCGTGCTGCTCGAGGTAGCCGTGGATCAGCGCGACATCGTCGGCGTGCGTCAGGGTATAGATCGGGTAGGCCGGGTCGAGCGTCAGGCAGCCCTTCGGCTCAATTGCGTCGCCGGCGTCGACAACGCCAACCGCCCGCAGGTCGGCGATCGTGCGCTCGGTCATCTGCTGCACGCTCATGCGCCGCTCGGGCGCGCGCGCCTCGGTTATCTCGGCGTAGATCGAGCCCCACCCCGCCGGCGCGGCGTCCGGCTGCACCGCCTGCGGGAAGCCCAGCCGGTGCGCGAGGAAGCGGTCTTCGGGCAGGTACACGCGCATGCGCTCGCGATACTCGCGGCCTTTCACGCCAAACAGCAGGCAGTAGTGCCGGTTGTAGGCCAGCCGCTCGAGCGCGCGCGCTAGCTCGGGCGGCGGCTGGCGTACCAGCCGGGCCAGCGCCGGCAGCAGCGGCAGCGTGTAGATCAGCCGGCCGTAGCGATCTTCTCGCCGCTCTCTAGGATGAGCCGCCGCTGCTCGGGCGCGATCTGGGCGATCGGCGCGCCGCAGCGCCACATTCGCGCCGTCGGCGCCGAGCCGCTGTTCAAGCGCGCGGGATGATGTCGATGCCGCCGTGGCGCGGGTAGAGAAAGGTGTTGTTCGGGCCGAAGCCCTTCTGCTGGCTCATCAGCGCGCCGCGCACCACGTCGTCGAGCGGCGGGCGCAGCACGCGGTTGCCCACCCACGCGAAGGTCATCTGGTCGAGCGGGAACTTCCACTGCTTGCGGTTGTACGGCAGCATGAAGTGTTTGGCAATGCCGCGGCCGAACGTCAGCTCGGCCCACTCGGCGAAGTTCAGGTTCTCGGTGGCGTAGCGCTGGTCGCGCGCGTGCAAGAACGCCACCAGGCACTCGTACACTACGTCGCGCGGCAGGCCGTGCAGGTTGGCCTGGAAGGGGTAGCGCGTGAACGTGCCGTGCGAGTAGATCCAGGCTTCGCGCCGGCGCTCGAGCCGGTTGCTGCCGAGCAGCTCGTCGTACAGCCGCGCGACGTACGGCGATTTGGTGTACAGGATGTGGCTGGCGTAGTCGAAGGTAAAGCCGTCGACGGTGTGCGAGCGCGCGGTGCCGCCGACCTCGGGCGCGCGCTCGAGCACCATGTAGTCGTGCTGGCCCGCGCGGCTCAGGTGAAAGGCGCAGCTGAGCCCCGCGACGCCCGCGCCGGCGATCGCGTACTCGACCGATTGTGTTGTTCCCATTCCCTCTCTCAATTCCCCAATACGAGACTTCACTGGAAATACGCCAGGGGAAAGCTTTCTGTGTCCCGGCAGAAGGCTTTGTGAGGGGCCTGCAGCCCCCAATCCGCCTCGGTCTGTATTTCCAATAGAGCCTACTGAAACGTCGGCCTCCGATCCGGTGCTATGGCTGCTGAGCGCTGGGGGCGCTGGTGGCCTGCGGCACGCCGACGCCGTGCGAGTACACCATGGTTCCGCCGAGGTGGCCGGTCAGGATAATCATGGCGATGCCGGCCACGCCGACGAGCGACCAGAGCGCGCGCAGGCCGCGGCTCCAGCGCTCGGGGAGTGTCCAGCCGCGCCGCCAGCGCGCGGTGACCGAGGCGGTGAAGAACAGCAGCGCGGCCTCGGCCAGCAGCAGCCCGTCGTACAGGTTGCGCGTCAGCTCGCCCAGGCCGGCGTGGGTTTCGAGCAGGTTATCTTCGGCCACCACTGCCGGCACATAGCTGGGCGTCTGGATCGCTTCGACGTCGGGCATGGCTTGCTTGGCCTGGTGCTCGGCGGTTTCGCCCGTCTGGGTGGCCAGCGTGGCGCCCACGACTCCGGCCACCAGCAGCAGCACCGCCGCCAGGCGCAGGCCACGGCGCGGGAATAGCAGGCTGAGGATCTGGAACACCACTGCCGCAGGCAGGAGCACGAGCGCGGCGTGTACCACCTGCGGATGGTTCAGAAGCTGATTCATACCGATCTCCAAGTCTAGCCACAGATAGCTGCGGAAGCCTGCAATGGCCGCCAGCCCGCGCCGGCGCTGCCATTGGGCTTTGTTGGGCGCGAAGCGCCCTGATGCAACGCAACCGTTAGCAATATGCAGGCCATGCGGCTTATTTGGAGATGCGTGGCGGCTTGAGGAACATGCACGCCCTAACGGGGAGGCCTGGCGGGGCTTCGCCGGGATTTCTTCCGAGGTGGCCTGCCCAGCTTCGCCGGGCAAGGCACCTCGGGAAGCGGTTTTTCCGCGCGGAGCGAGGAAAACCGCACACGATACGGAGCATAGTACCGCTCTGCCGAAGGCTGAGGGCGCCAGCTGCGTTTGTCCGAAGAAAGTGATCAGGCGGAGTTGGTAGAGGCCGGTGCGCTAGTGCCGCACGGTTGGCACGTACACGCGGTAATCGGCGGTGCCGGCCACGTCGATGATTGTGGCGCTGGCCTGGGCGCGGCCGAGCAGCGCATTTGCGGGGTTGCCGAGGTTCACGAAAAGCGTTTCGTTCGCCTCGCCGATCGCGTCGGCGTTGATCGGCACCACAATGCTGCCCAGCTGCGAGTGCGCCGGGATCACCAGCCGCCCGGCGCGCGCCTGGTAGTCGAGGCCGGCGGTGGCGCTGCCGTCGGCGGTGGCGAAGTCGACAGCTACGTCGATCGGCGAGGGCGACGAAAGCCGCACGCTGAAGATCGCGTCGCGCGTGCCGCTGGCCGGCTCGCCTATGAACAGATTGTCGATGCTGATCGTCGGGCCTGCGCCGTCGACAATTGTGCCGATGGCCTGGCCATCGGCGATCACGCTGTTATTCGCGCCCGTCAGGTTCACGAAAAAGAACTCGGTGCCCTCGGCCACGCCGTCGGCGTTCACCGGCACGGCGATCGTCTCGCTGGTAACATTCGGCGGGAAGCTAATGCTGCCCGAGGCCGGCGCGTAGTCGCTGCCGCCTAGTGCCGTGCCGTCGGCGGTGGCGTAGTTGACCGTCACCACCCGGCCGCTGGGCATCGACAGCGCGACGACAAACGTAGCGGTGTTGCCGGTGGCGCCTTCGGTGGTGCCGGCGTCGCTGATCGAGATCAGCGGCTGGGCGTCGTTATCTTGGATCGTGCCCTGGCCCTGGCCGTCGAGGATGGTGGCATTGTTCGGGCTGCTGAGGTTCACAAAGAAGTTCTCGTTATCTTCCGGCACAGTGTCGCCGATCACCGGCACGGCGATGTTTTGGGTGAACACGCCTGGCGGGATGGTCAGCGTGGCGGAGGGCTGGCCGGTATAGTCGCCGCCGGCCTTGGCCGTGCCGTCGATCGTCTGGTAGTTCACCGTCACGGTTTTGCCGCTGGCCACGCTCAGCGTCACCGCGAATGTCGCGTCGCTCGTGCCGGCGTCGCCCTCGGGCACGCTGGCGTCGCCGATTGTGATCGTGGGCGGCAGGTCGTCGTTGGTGATCGTGGCGACGCCAAGGCCGTCGAGGATGCTGGCGTTCGCCGGGCTGCTCAGGTTCAGGTTAAACGTCTCGTTGTCCTCGTCCGACAGGTCGCCAATAATCGTCACCGGCAGCGTGATCGTGGTGCTGCCGATCGGAAAGCTGCGAGTGGTGCTGCCGATCGAGACGTAGTCGCTGCCGCCGACGGCGCTGCCGTCGGATGTGCTGGCCGACACCGTCACCGGCTTGCCGCTTGGCGCCGAGAGCGACAGGCTGAACTCGGCGCTGGTGGTGCCGGCGTTGCCCTCGACGACGGTCAGATCTTTCACCGAAATATTCGGCGGCAGGTCGTCGTCGGTGATCGTGCCGACGCCCTGCGCCTTCAGCAGCGTGGCGTTGCTGGGGCCGTACAGGTCGACGAAAAAGGTCTCGTTGTCTTCGTCGAGCTGGTCGCCATTCACCAGCACGCTGATCGACTGGGCGGCGGTGCTGTTGGCTGGGAACACCAGCGTGCCCGAGGTGGTGATGTAGTCGGCGCCCGTGACCGCGCTGCCGTTGGCGGTATGGTAGCCGACCGAGACCGGCTGGGCGCTGGCGGCCGAGAGCGACACCGCAAAGCTGGCGCGCACGCTGCCATTGTTGCCTTCGGTTACGCTGCGGTCGCCGATCGACAGGCTGGGCGGCGGGTCGTTGATTGTGGCGATGCCCTGCGATTTGCCGTTCAGCGGCTCGGCATTCTGGTACTTGAACAGGTTGAGAAAGAACGTCTCGCTGCCCTCGGCCCTGGTGTCGCTCTTGATCGTCACCACCACTACGGCGCTCTGCTTCGCGGGCAAGAGCGACAGTGTCTTGGCGCTCAGCGCGACATAATCGCTGCCGGCGGTAGCGGTGCCGTCGCTAGTAGCATAATCGACTGAGACCGTCTGCGTGATATTGCTCGACGCGGTGATCGTGAAGGCCACGGTGGACTGGCCGTTCACCGGCTCGGTGACGCTGACATCGTTGATTGCGATGGTGGTGGGCAGCCCGGCGGCCTGCGGGAGCGCCAGGGCCGGTGCGGCGGCGTGGGTGCCTACAGCGGAGCAGAATAGTATGGCAATGAACAATCGAAGCCAAACAGTATATTCGCGTTTCACGAGCATTGGCGGTTTCCCTTTTCTGCCAGCTGCAGGCGCAGATCAATAAATTTTTATATGATTCGGAGCTGTGCCCCTCGCGCACCCCTCTATGAGCCAGGCCATAAGCAGCCGCGCTCTGTCGCGCGCACACAAAAGGCGCGTTGGGCTGCGCCCACGCGGATCTATTGCATACCAGGCAGACCTTAAGCGCTTAGCTGCTGTACTGCGCCACCACTCGGTTTTGTGCCCTGCAGTGCGGGATATGAAGAGCCGACGGTTATTCAGAAATCGCTAAACCCTGCTACAAATAATCAACGTCGCCGCCAAATCTGCTACGGATTGTATCATAGAGAGTTTTCGAATCAAGGAATATCCTGTGACAATCTATTCACGCCAGCCAGCGCGGGTCGGCGGCGGCGATCGCCAGGCCGGAGGCGACGCCGGTGAAAACGTCCATTTCTTGCAGCTTATCGGCGCCAAACTTCTCGCTGAGCAGGCGCACAAAGCGCGGGATGCGCGACGATCCGCCGGTGCGCAGCACGACATCGATATCGGCTGGGGCTAGCCCGGCGCCGGCCAACGCCCGGTCGATACACGCGCCCACCTCGCGCACGTCCGGGCCGATCAGCCGCTCGAAATCCCAGCGCTCAAGCGTGTCGCTGAACACGATGCCCGGCACATTCATCGAGACAGTCGTGCGCGGCGCGTCGCTCAGGCGCACCTTGGCGCGCTCGACCTCTTCGTACAGCGGCAGGCCATAGTTCTCGCGCACGAGCGTACGCAGCGCGCGCAGCTCGGCGGGCTTATCGCCGACGCGAATGGCCTCGTCGATGATGCTGAGGTAGCGCGGCTGCGTCAGGTCGACGATCGTCTGCCACTCGCTGAGGTGGTCGAGCAGCGCGGCCGGCAGCGGCATCTTGCGCGGGCCGAGCGTAGCGCCCTCGCCGAAGTGCGGCAGCACCTTGCCCATCACCACGCGGCGGTCCATCAGGTCGCCGCCGATCGGCACGCCGTCGGTGGCGAGCACATCGCGGCGGCCGGTCTCGTCGATCCGCATCACCGTCACGTCGAGCGTGCCGCCGCCGAAGTCGAACACCAGCACATTCTGCTCGCCGCGCGCGGTGGCCGCGTACGAGAGCGCGGCGGCGGTTGGCTCGGGCAGGAAGCTGAACGGCGGCAGGCCGGCCTCCTCGGCGGCGCGGCGCATGCGCGCGATTGCCAGCTCGTCGAGCTTCGGGTCGGTCGAGTAGTGCACCGGCCGCCCCAGCACCATGCCGGTGACCGGCTGGCCAAGCTCGTCCTCGATGCGCCCGAGCACGATCCGCAGCACCACGGCGATCAGCGTCTCGAGCGTATAGCGCGTGCCGAACACGTCGGTGCCGGTGAACGAGCTATCGCGCAGGTGCGACTTCAGCGACTGAAACAGCCGGCCGGGCGCATTGGCGTCGACCACGGCGTAGAGCGCCTGCACGACAGTGCCGACCTCGGCCAGGGTGACTTCCTGATCGCCCAGGTAGCGCCACTCGTACTCGATCTCGCGGCCGACATTGCCCTCGGTGAACTTGTTGATCGCCGCGCGCCCGATGAACGGCACGCCCTCGCGGCTGATGAACAGCGTCGAACGCATGATCGACGGCGCGCTGTTGGCCGGGTCGAGCTTCAGCAGGCGCACGCGCGTGCCGTCGTACACCGCCGCGCTGGAGTTGGTGGTTCCGAAATCTAGCCCTACGCGCATCGCAGTTCTCCTTGGCAGGCACGAAAAAAGAGCCGATGGCATGGGCACATCGACTTCGGGTGGTTGCTTGCCTGTATTGAATTACCGCAGCAGCATAGCCTAATTTCGCACAGGGCGCAATCGGCCATTGGGCGGATCATGGGCGCATATGGCCGCAGGCGTGCTCCATTCCGGGGATTTTGGCTTGACGAAGTGCGAGTATAATAGCCGCCGAGAGAATGCCTACACGCAAAGGCGGCCAATGCGAGTTCGACAATCGCGCGCGCTGATCGCGCTGGGGCTGGTGCTGCTCGGCGCGGCGCTGGCGCTGCTGGTGGGCTGGGGCTACGGCTCGTTTCAGCTTGGCGGCCAGCTGCAGCGCTACCGCGCGCGCTGGGCCGCGCGCGTGCCGGCGGCGTACCGCTACACGCTGCGCGTCGGCTGCTTCTGCCCCCCCGAAGTGACCCAGCCGGTCGAGGTGACGGTGCGCGACGCCGCAGTGATCGCGCTCGTCGGGGCGAGCAGCCGCCAGCCGGTGCGCGGCGCGCAGCTCGACGAGGCGGCGCCGATCGAGCAGCTGTTTGTGCTGATCCAGCGCGCGATCGACCAGGGCGCCGACCGCGTCGACGTGCAGTACGACCCGGAGTTTGGCTACCCGCGCGCGATTGCGATCGACTATATGCGCGACGCGAGCGACGACGAAGTGACCTACACGATCGAGAAATTCGAGGTGACACCATGACCACTGCCGAGACGCTAGCCGGCGCGCTGTTGCGCGCGGGGGCGGTGCATCTGCGGCCGGAAGACCCGTTCACCTTTGCCTCGGGGCTGCGCTCGCCGATCTACTGCGACAACCGGCTGCTGATCGGTGACGTGGCGGCGCGGCGCGCGGTGATCCCGGCGTTCGCGGCGGCCTGCGCCGGCGCCGAGGTCGTCGCCGGCACGGCCACCGCCGGCATCCCGTGGGCCGCCTGGGCCGCCGAGGCGCTGGCGCTGCCGATGGCGTATGTGCGCGGCGCGGCCAAGGGCCACGGCCGTGGCCGCCAGATCGAGGGCGCGGCTGTGGCCGGCCGCCGCGTGGCGCTGCTCGAAGATACGATTAGTACCGGCGAGAGCGCGCTGGCGGCCGCGGCCGCGCTGCGCGCCGAGGGCGCCGAGCTGACCGGCTGCGTGTGTATTTTCACCTGGGGCTGGGGCGCCACGCGCGCGGCCTTCGACGCCGCCGGGCTGCCGCTGCTGGCGCTCACCACCTTGCCAAGCCTGCTGGCCGCAGCCGCAGCGGCGGGCACGATCAACGCCGCCCAGCGCGTGCTGATCGACGACTGGGTGGCCGACCCGCAGGGTTGGGCGGCGCGCCAGGGCTTCGGCGCCGCATCCGCCTGATACCAGCCCCGTTTGATCACATTTGTTTGTGATGCCTTGCCGGTCGAAGCCGGGCAGGGCATCACAAAAAGAAATTTCGGGGGCGGCTTCGCGGCCCTCGAACCCCACCATACAGCAGCGGCGCGGCATCACCAAGAATTAACCGGCGCATACCGCCAAAAGTCGCACCTCCGCCCGTTCAGTGATATGAGGCGGTCAATCCACGCCGCTCACCGAGCAGCGGTCGCGCGCCACCTCATACTGTTGCGACCGATCACTCCCGAAGCCCCACAACGCCGCCCATACGGGGTGCTTGTCGGTTTGTCGACGAAGCGCAGGAGATTCGCGGCATGTTCAGTAAGCGCCTTGTTGGCCAGCTTAAGCCCACCGCCGCACCGACCGACGGCTGGGACGACTACCGGCGCGCGCTCGAGCTGATCGTCCAGTCGGACGTGTCGCAGGCGCTGCCGCTGCTGGCCGAGGCCGAGCTGAGCTTTCTGGCGGCCGACGATCAGCAGGGGCTGTGGCGCGCGCTGCTGGGCCAGGCGCTGCTGCACTGGCACGACGCGGCGGCGGCGCTGGCGGCGGCGCGCGCCGCCGCCGCGCTGCGCGTGGCCGAAGGCATCGACGACGGCTTCGCCGTGGGCTGCGTGGCCTGGCAGATCGCGACGATGCTGCTGGGCCAGGGCGAGCACCTGAAGGCCGCCGACTACCTCGACCAGGCCCAGCTCGCGCTCGACGCGGCCGGCCTGGCGCCGCCCGGCGGCACGCTGGCGGCGGCCGCGCAGCTGTGCAACGAGATCAGGCGCTGGCAGCAGATGTTCGAGCGCCAGCAGATCGGCCGCCGCGAGGCCGAGTCGGCGATCGACGACATTCAGCGCGATCTGATTACGCGGCTCAATCAGGCCGCCGACTCGATGCGCGCCACGCCGCTGGTTCCGCTCGTGCTCGGCGGCCCCGAGATGCTGCTGCTGCTGCCGGCCGCGCCGCCGCCATTCGACTTTGAGCTCGCGGCTATGCCGCCCAGCCCGGGCCTGAGCGCCTGGCTGCGCCGGCTGTGGCGCCTGCTGGTGTACGGCGATGATCTGACCACCGTCGAGCCGCTTACACGCGTGCCGGCGCCCGAGCCGGCGCTGGGGCTGGCCACCGGCGATGCGCAGCCTACACTCGACGAACCTACGCCTCCCGCTCAGCCTGACGAAGCCGCGCCGGCGCTCGCGGCGCTGGCCGAAACGCCCGACGAGCCGGGCGTAGCCGCGCTGGTGCTGCGCCCGCAGGAGCTCGAGCCGGCACACGCGTACGTCGGCGACACCGGCAAGATCGCCACGCCCGCCGAGCCGCCGGCCGAGCCGGCACACGCGTACGTCGGCGACACCGGCAAGATTGCCACGCCCGCCGAGCCGGCCACCGAGGCGCCCGATGGTGCGACTGAGCCGGCCGGCGCCGAGCTGCCCGAGCCGCCGACGCTGAGCGTGCAGCTGCTGGGTGGCTTCCGCGTGACGCTGAACGGCCAGGCAGTGGAAAGCTGGCCGAGCGGCCGTGGGCGCGCGGTGTTCAAATACCTGCTGGCGCACCGCGAGCGCTCGCTGCCGCGCGATACGATCATGGAGACATTCTGGCCCGACGCGGCGCCCGAGTCGGCGCGCAACAGCCTGAACGTTGCGCTGCACGGCCTGCGCCAGGCGCTCAAGGCCGTAGCCGATACGCCGGTGGTGGTGTTCCAGAATGGCGCCTACCACGTGAGCCCCGAGCTGCGGGTGTGGATCGATGTCGAGGAGTTTAAGCGCCGGGTGCAGGCCGGCCGCCGCCTCGAAGACGCCGGCAGCCTCGGCGCGGCCGCAGCCGAGTACGAGCAGGCCGCCGCGCTGTACCAGGGCGATTTCATGGGCGACGACCTGTACGACGACTGGCCGGTGCTGCCGCGCGAGCGGCTGCGCGTGGCCTACCTCGACACGCTCGATCGCCTCAGCACGATCTACTTCGGCCAGAGCCAGTACGCCGCCTGCGTGACGCTGTGCCAGCAGATCCTGGCGCACGACCGCTGCCGCGAAGACGCGCACTGCCGGCTGATGTGCTGCTATAGCCGCCAGGGCCAGCACCACCTGGCGCTGCGCCAGTACCAGCTGTGCGCCGAGGCGCTGCGCGCCGAGCTGGACGTGGCGCCCGCCCCCAACACCACCCAGCTCTACGAGCGCCTTCGCCGCCACGAGCAGGTGTAGCCTCACGCTTCGCTTGTGCGGGCGGGATAGAATCCCGCCCTACGCGCTCTTATACGCTTTTCGCGTGATCACGTATAGTTCGTGTTGCACTGCGTGGCGAAGCCACGCAGTGCAACACAAAAAGAAATCCGGGGGCGGCGAAGCCGCCGAACCCCACCAATTCACCTTTGGCCTCTGTATGCAATATATCCCGCCCTACGCACTTTCGTGCCCCTGTGCGGGTGGGATATACCGTGCCACGATGCCCGCCGGTGGCCGGCAAACGGCCATAATTAAACGACGACAATTTCAGTTTTAGGGCATGCTCGTGAGCGAAAACGCTCTGATCTTGGAATTATCCTGGTTCTGCCAAAGAATAATGTTTAATCTGCGTAAAAGCATGCGTAGAGCGCAAAATAACCATAATTTCAGTGCAAAATACCTCTTATTTAAGCATGCGATATAGCGGCGCTTAAGCGCCCGGTGCTACAGTAGCGCCGTGCCGACCGATGAGCGGGCCCCTCGGAGGCGGCGAGACAAACAGGCGGTGGCGCCAGGCCACTCGCGACATTTATGAAAGGGGAAATCAATCATGGCTATCGCTGAGCAAGAGCTGACTGTCAAAGCGAATCGCGTTGGTCTCGAGGGTGCAATGGCGACCACGCCCGAAGGCAAGCAGGTGCCGGTTTCCGCCGACATCCTGGCCAAGGCCCAGAGCGTGATCGATGGCTACACCGCCACCATGACCGAGCGCGCCAACGCCTATATCGAGCGCCGCGCCCAGGGTATCGGCGAGGAGCAGTCGGGCAGCTATAACGCCTTCGACCTGGCGGTGCTCTCGCCAATCCAGTTCGTGGCCACCCCGCCCTACCTGCCGCACAAAGTCATCGCCGGCGGCGAGCTGACGCTGGTGCTGGCGTACATGTGGACGAACCCGACCGTGGATGTCGCCAACGGCTTCCTGAACCCGGCGTCGCTCCAGCTTGGCGGCCGGCCCTACCGCGTGCGCTTCGAGCAGGTCGACCTGACCAACGTCACGAACGGGCCTGACTTCGCGATCATCAACACGTTCGGCCCGATCGCGCCGATGCTGACGGTGCTGCCCTGGTTCTTCATCGCGCCGAACCCCGGCGTGAACCCGCGGCTGATGGAGCTGAACGTGACCGCCGACGTCACCTTCCCGCTGCAACCGTGGGCGGCCTTCGCCACCAACCACTTCGACCTCGACAACGACCCGGCGTTCCTGGGCATCCCCGGCACCGGGCCGGGCTGGCGGCACGGCCAGCCGCTGCGCTACCTGGTATACCCGAAGTAGTGCCGGCCGACGCATCGTAACGAGCTGGCCCCAGTGCGAGCGGTCGCGCTGGGGCCAGTTTGCATCAGTAAGATAGAACTTACGCAGTTGCGTGCTTCGGCTTCCTCACGGTACGAGATTGAGCCTGCGGCAGCATGGTATGTGTTGATCTTCTGTGTCCATTTTCCGCGCGGAGCGCGGAAAATGGACACGATACGGAGAAGAGTACCGCTCTGCCGAAGGCTGAGTGCGCCAACTGCTTAAGCCCTAATAAAAAAGGAAACAGCTATGGGTCGCGAACTCGATCGACGCGATCAGCGTCGCAATAATGCTACTCCGGCCCGCCAGGACGCCCTGCGCACGCTCGCCGACGAGGCGCGCCTGCCGGGCGATGGTGGCCTCGGCATCGCCGGCTTTGATGCCGGCACCGGCAACCCCGCCGCGCTGAGCGCCAGCGATGGCCGCCGCGAGCAGGGCAACTACATCCAGCGCGCGCTCGAGCTGGTGCAGCATCCGCAGGTGCACCGGGTGCTGGGCTTTGGCGCCGAGCAGGCCGCCGAGTACCTACCCGACCCGCACGTGCAGACGGCCAGCAGCGGCGCGGTGGCGGTGCACCTTCAGCAGCTGTATAAAGGCATCCCGATCTTTCAGGCCAACCAGGCCGTGCGCTTCACGCCCGACGGCGCGCTGCAAGGCACAGTTGGCCAGCCCACGGCGATCACCGGCGAGCGCTCGGCTACGCCGCGCATTGGCGTGCGCGAGGCAGTGCGCCGCGCCGCCGCGCACGTGGCCGTGCCCGACCCCGACGAGTACGGCGAGATCGACCAGTTCGGCCAGCCGCTGCCGGTCGAGCCGGTTGACCTCAGCGGCTTCGAACCGCAGGTAACCGCGAGCTTCGCCGATAAGCCCGAGCGCCTCACTACCCTGGCGCCTGGGCCGTTCGCCGAGCCGATCAGAGCCCAGCTGATCTGGTTCGACCTCGACGGCGACCTGCGGCTGTGCTGGGAGACGATCATCACCATGCCGCGCCGCCACGGCCAGTTTCGCACGTTTGTCGACGCCGGCACCGGCGAGATCCTGTACTGCCGCCAGCTCATGGCGGCGGTCGCGGCGCGCGGCCGTGTCTATACCCTCGACGGCGCGGGCAACCGCAGCATGATCAATTTCCCGCGCGCCCTGGCCGACTACCGCATCCCCATACCCGCCGACCTGCCCGGCGGCTTCCCCGATGCCTGGGTTTCCGGCAGCCAGACCGCCGGCAACTGCGCGTACGCGCATCTCGAAGAAGGCGGCCCGCCCAGCGCCGGCACGCTTCAGGGCGGCAGCGTCACCTTCGACCCGGCCAACGCGCAGGGCGACGATCAGAAGGTGCTGAATCTGTTCTACCTGAACTGCTACATGCACGATTTCTTCTACATGCTTGGCTTCCGCGAGCACGACGGCAACTTCCAGCAAGACAACTTCGGGCGCGGCGGGGTTGCCTCCGACCGTGTCGACGCACAAGTGTACCCCGGCGCAGTCTGGGGCACTGCGAATATGTATACGCCGGCCGATGGCACAAGCCCGGTGATGAGCATGGGCGTAGCGGCGAGCGGCCGCCACACCGCGCTCGACTCAAGCGTGGTGTTCCACGAGTACACCCACGGCGTCACCAACCGGCTGGTGGGCGGGCCAATGAATGTGCGCGCGCTCGACGCCGACCAGTCGGTGGCCATGGGCGAGGGCTGGGGCGACTACATCGCCTGCACGATCAACGATACCACGGTGGTGGGCGCCTGGGTGATGAACCAGAGCGGCGGCTTTCGCCTGTACCCCTACGACGGCAACTTCCCCGACGACTTTGGCATGCTCGGCACCGGCCGCTACACCAAGCCGCACAACAACGGCGAGATCTGGTGCGCCGCGCTGATGGAGATGAACCGCCAGATCGGCGACCGCCTGCACGATGTCCAGCGCGGCAAGCACCTCGGCCTGAAGCTGGTGGTCGACGCGCTGAAGCTGTCGCCCGCCAACCCCGGCTTTCTAGCTATGCGCGACGCGATCCTCGCCGCGCTCGACCACATGCGCGCCGCCGGGCAGCTGACGCCGGCCGAGGCCGCGCAGGTGCTGCGCGCGGTGTGGGTGGCGTTCGCAAAGTTCGGCATGGGCCTGCACGCCTGCTCGAACGGCGCCACGCTGTTCGGCATTGTCGGCGACAAAACCGTGCCGCCGCTCGACGACACGCCACCGCCCGCGCCGCAGCCATCCGACATCCACGGCGAGTCGCGGCCGGGGCTGGCCATCCCCGACAACGACCCGGCCGGCGTGGCCGATACGATCAGCGTCGCGCAGGCCGGCGCGGTAGGCCAGATCCGCGTGGCCGTCGATATCGCCCACAGCTACATCGGCGACCTGCAGGTGGCGCTGCTGGCGCCGTCGGGCGCGACGGCCGTGCTGCACGACCGCGAGGACGGCCGCACGCAGAACCTGGCGCGCACGTACACCAGCGCCAACAGCCCGGCGCTCGAGGCGCTGGCCGGCGTGGCAACGCGGGGCGACTGGACGCTGCGCGTTGCCGACCTGGAGGCCGAGGATACCGGGACGCTACGCGGCTGGAGCATCGACATCGGCCTGGCCGCAGGCGTGGCCGCCGCGCCGCAGGCGCTCGACGGCGGCGGCAGCTACGACGATTTCAAGCGCATCCACGGCATCGCTGCGGCGATGGAGCGCCGGCTGCACGCCGCCGGCATTCGCACCTACGCCGATCTGGCTGCCTATACCCCGCAGACGCTGGTGGCAAAGCTCGAGCTGAACGGCGTGATGGCCAGAAATGTTGAGCGCAACCAGTGGATCGAGCAGGCGCACGCGCTGGCGGGCGTCGCGCACCCTCAGCCCGCCGCCGAGGCCGCGCCGCTGGGTGCGGCCGCCAGCGACGATAGCCCGAGCGGGCGGCAACACTACGCGACGTTTATCGTCGAGCTGCTGCTGGGCGAAGAAAGCGAGGTGCGGCGCACGCGCGTGAAGCACGTGCAGGAAGGCGAGCAGGGCGTGTGGGCCGGCTGGGAGGACGGCCGGCTGGTGAGCTTTTTCGTCGAGCACGCCGCGCTGCGCCCGGCCGAGCAGGCGGCGGCGCAGCTCGCGGGCGAGCTGGAGGTCGAAGTCGGCGCGATCGAGGTGACGGCAATCGAGGAGCCGGGTGGGCGCACCACCCGGCTGCAGGCCGAGATCGGCTTCCAGCTGGCGGGGGCCGGCGCGCGTGCGGCGGCGAAAGCCGGCGGCAGCTACCTGGTGCACATGCTGGCCTACCTGATCGCCAGCGGCGATACGATTGTGCTGGCTGCGGCGCAGGGCCAGCTGGCGCCGGGCCGCCTGAGCTACACCCGCGCCGTCGAGTTCGCGCCGCCCAACGCCGGGCACTACCAGCTGCTGGGCGCGGTGGTGCTCTCGGAGCACGAGCTTGCCGGCGCGGCGGTCGGGCCGAAGCTGCGGGTTATTCCGTAGCCGCGCGCCGCGCGGCTACAGCGGCTGGTTCCACAGGTCGTCGAGGCCAGCTTCGTGGAACCAGCGCACCCACGGGCGCAGCCCCTCGGCCGACCAGTCGCCGCCGATGTCGGCCATGTCGGCGCCACCTGGCTGGCTGCCGGCCGCTGCCCGCTCGGGCTGCGGCGCGCGGCTGGCCGAGTGGATCGCGCGGATATCGCCGGCGATCAGCACCTGCTTCTCGTAGGCTGGCTGCCAGCGCAGCAGCAGGCGCCGGCCGCATGTCGGGCACAGCCACTCTTCGGCGCCCGAGGCGTGCATATGCACGAGCCGTAGCTGATGAGATTGCGAAAGTTCCATGGCACTTGGTCCTTGGTGTGTGTTTGTATAGGCTGTTTGAAAAGGGTGTGTTGGCGGGGCGAAGTCGCTCCAATGCTCAGTTGTGCTGGCGGGTCGCGGCCACGTTCGCCGCCGCGGCCCGCTAGAAAGCGATGTACGAGAGGCATAGCCCCGCGCACTCCTGCTTTTCAAACAGGCTTTTGGCATCAACCGGCGCGCATTATAGCACGCGCCGGTTGCTGTGCTGGTAGCAACATGGGTGCCAAAGTGTAGCAAACCACCCCGGCCGCGCTAGCGGAGCGCCCTCACGAACTGCACGCGATCCTGGCCGCGGCCGTCGTAGTCGAGCGTGCAGGGCACGCCGCCGCGCTCGCCATTGGCGTGCTCGGCCGTGAAGCCCATGCGCGTATGGAATGCGATCGACGCGGCGTTGACCGGCGCGGTGACGCAGTGGACGCTCGTGCAGCCGCGCGCCAGCGCTGCGGTGAAAAAGTGCTCGTAGAGCCGCCGCCCCAGCCCGTGGCCGCGCTGCGCCGGGCTGACGCCGACGAAGTGGATGTACGCCTGCTCGGGGTAGCTCTGCGAGACGAACCCGGCCAGAAACGCGACCGGCGCGCCGCCCGCCTCGACCGCGAAGCTGGTGTCGCGAAAGTGTACGAAGAATAGCTTCGGCAGCATATCGGCCATCTGCCGGCCGCCCCACCAGTCGTTGATCACCGCGATGATCGGCGCGTAGTCGCGCGCTTCGAGGTTGCGAATCTGCATGGCTGGCTCCTTCGGCTAATCGCCGGCGTCGATCACCCGGCCCTCGGCGGCGCGCACCAGCCGATCCCAGATCGCCAGCCCAAGCCCGGCGCGCCCAACCCCGCGCGCCAGGATCAGGTCGGCGCCCGCGCGGTCGAGCGCGCGCATGCCCGCGAAGATACGCCGCCCGATCCGCGCCAGGTCGGCGCCTGGCCCCAGCGCCACCACCTGCACGCCCAGCTCGCGCAGCGCAGCGGCGTCTTCGTCGGGCGCCAGCGCGCCAACGCGCCGCCCCGCCGCCAGCGCCTGCCGGGCGTCGGCCAGCAGGCGCGCGCCGGCGCGCTCGGCTGAGCCAGCGTACAGCCGTAGCTCGGCGCGCGGCGAGTAGTGCTTCAGCAGCATGCCTGGCGCGGCCTGGGCCTCGGGTGTGTGCGCGTCGACGTAGCGCGGGTTGAACTCGAGATCGGGCACAAACTGGCGCAGCGCCTCGATCGGCAGGCCGCCGGGCCGTAGCAGCTGCGGCTGCGGCTGCGTCAGGTCGAGCACGCTCGACTCGAGGCCAATCGGCGTGGCGCCGCCGTCGAGCAGCAGCTCGATCCGCCCGCTCAGGTCTTCGAGCACGTGGCCGGCCTCGGTCGGGCTGGGGCGCGTGAACATGTTCGCGCTTGGCGCGGCGATCGGCACGCCGGCTGCGGCGCACAGCGCGCGCGCCACCGGGTGCGCCGGCACGCGCACCGCCACGGTGTCGCGCCCGGCCGAGACATTCGGCGGCACGATCGGCTGGCGGCGCAGCACCAGCGTCAGCGGGCCGGGCCAGAACGCGCTGGCCAGCGCCAGCGCCAGCGGCGGCACCTCGGCGGCCACCAGCGCCAGCTGCTCGATCGCTGCAATATGCACAATCAGCGGGTCGGCGGCGGGGCGCTGCTTGGCCGCAAAGATCCGCGCTACCGCGGTGGCGTCGAGCGCGTTCGCGCCCAGGCCGTACACCGTTTCGGTCGGGAAGGCCACCAGCTCGCCGCGCCGGATCGCTGCTGCGGCGGCCTGGATCGCATCCTCGGCCGGGGCGGCGGCGTCGACCACCAGGGTAACCGTTGCAATCGGCTGGTTCGGCACTACGCGCGTTTCCTGCTCTCAGTAGCTTGCCAGAGGCCGCCGGCCGGCGGCATAGCCGGGAACTATACCATAGCTGCGGTGCGCTGTCATCTGCCGATGCGGCTATAATAGAGCGCGCAATGGTGCATGGCTTTCGCAACAGCAAGGAGCACGCGCATGGACACCGCCCCTCGGCCACCCGAAGCCCCGCCGCCCCAGGGCTGCCTCGACTTTGTGCTGTTCGCGGCTGCTGTGGCCTGGGTCGCCGGCGTGACGATCGTCCTCCAGGCGGCGGCGTGGTTCTACGAGCAATTTCAGCTGGCCTCGGCCGGCCTCAGCATGGCCCTCTGGTACTGGCCGCTGGTCACACTGCTGCATGCGCTGCTGGTGGGCACGCCGGTGCTGCTGCTGGCGCTGTTTGCGCGCGCGCCGCGCTTCCGGGCGATCTACCGCACCTGGGCGCTTGCCGGCGGGGCTGCCGCGCTATTTGGCCTAGCGCGCGCGCTGCCGCTCACCTGGACGCAGCCCGCCGCCGTGGCGCAGATCGCGCTTGCGCTGGCGGCGCTGGCGCTATTGCCGCGCCTGCGCTTTCGCGACGAGCCGCCCGCCGCTGCTGCGCCGGGCAGCGCCACCCCCGGCGCGCCGGCCGCGCTTGGCGCCGCGCTCGGCCTGCTGGCGCTCGCGCCGTGGCTGCGCGCCGGCGCGCTTGGCTCGCCCACCGACACGCTGCTGAACGCCGTGGCCGCGCTGCTGCTGGGCGCGGTAGCAGGCTTCTTGCTGGCGCGCCGCCTGGTCGAGCCACTGCAGAGCGCGACGCTTGGCGTGTGGCAGGACGTTGGCCTGGGTGGCATCGCGGCCGGCGTGGCGCTGCTGCTGCTGGGCGCCGGGTTCGGCTTTGGCGGCAGCCAGCTGGTGCTGATGCTCGGCCTGCTGCCGCTCGGCGGCGCGGCCTACGCGCTCGGGCGCTGGGCCTGGCAGGCCGCGCCTGGACGCGCCTGGCTGGCGATTGTCGCGCTGATCGCGCTGGCCGCCGCCGGGCCGCTGCTGCTGTTCGACCCCGACGAGTACATGCTGGTGCTGGGCTTCACCGAGATCGGGCTGGTGCTGCGCACGATGCTGCTGATGCAGGCGCTGGGCGCGCTGGCTGGCCTGGTGCTGCTGGGCCTGAGCGCCGGGCTGCGCGCGGCCCCCGGCCGCTGGGCCAGCCTGGGCGCGCTGGCGGCTAGCCTCGCGCTGGCGCTGGCGCTGTATGGCCTCGGCGGCCAGCCCGGCTTCTACGGCGAGAAGCTGTTTGTGATCCTGCGCGACCAGGCCGATGTCAGCGCCGCCGCCCGCATCCCCAATCGGGTCGAGCGCCTGCGGTCGGTCTATACCACGCTCACACGCCACGCCGACACCACCCAGGCCAATCTGCGCGCCACGCTCGACCAGTTTGGCGTGCGCTACCAGCCCTACTACCTGGTGAACGCGATCGAGGTCGACGGCGGGCCGCTGCTGCGCGCCTACCTCGCGGCCCAGCCCGAGGTCGACCGCGTGCTCGATAGCCCGCACCTGCGCCCGCTGCCCCAGCCGGTGGTGCCCGAGCAGGGCAGCGCCGCCCCGCCCGGCGGCCCGCAGTGGAACGTCGTGGCGATCGGCGCCGACCGTGTGTGGGACGAGCTGGGCGTCACCGGGCGCGGCATTGTCGTCGGCGAGTCCGACAGCGGCGTGCAGGGCGATCACCCGGCGCTGCGCGAGGCCTACCGTGGGCGCGGCGGCCAGAACGACTACAACTGGCTCGACCCGTGGTTCGGCAGCAGCGCGCCCACCGACGTCGGCGGCCACGGCACTCACACCACCGGCACGATCCTCGGCAGCGGCGGCATTGGCGTGGCGCCCGGCGCTCAGTGGATCGGCTGCGTGAACCTCGGCCGCAACCTCGGCAACCCGGCCTACTACCTCAACTGCATGCAGTTCATGCTCGCGCCCTACCCGCAGCACGGCGACCCGCTGAAGGATGGCGACCCGGCGCGCGCCGCGTATGTGCTGAACAACTCGTGGGGCTGCCCGCCGGTCGAGGGCTGCGACCCGGCATCGCTCGCGCCGGCGGTGCGCGCGCTGCGCGCGGCCGGCATCTTCGTGGTGGCCAGCGCCGGCAACGAAGGCCCGCGCTGCGGCAGCGTCAGCGACCCGATCGCGATCTACGACGCGGCCTTCAGCGTCGGCGCGGTCGACCGCGCCGGCGATATCGCCAGCTTCAGCAGCCGTGGCCCGGTGAACGTCGACGGCAGCGACCGCGTCAAGCCCGACATCATGGCGCCCGGCGTTGGCGTGCTGTCGGCGCTGCCCGGCGGCACCTACGGCGAGAACAGCGGCACCTCGATGGCTGGGCCGCACGTGGCCGGCGTGGTGGCGCTCATGTGGTCGGCCCAGCCCAAGCTGATCGGCAATATCGACCGCACCGAGCAGCTGCTGATCGAGACCGCCCGGCCCTACGAGGGCGCGCGCGCTGGCTGCTTCGACGCCGGCACGCCCAACGATGCAGTCGGCTATGGCGTCGTCGACGCTTACGCCGCTGTCAAGGCCGCGCTGGCCGAGCCCTGACGCTACTGCGCGGGCGCGCCGGCGTGCCCGGCGCGCTCGAGCTCGATCGCCAGCCGGGTGGCCGCCAGCACGTCGGGCACGACGTAGTCGGCCAGCGCGGCGGCGCGCTCGTCGGCCTCGCCCACCAGCACGGTGGTCATGCCCAGCGCGCGCGCGGGCGGCAGGTTTTTCGCGGTGTCCTCGACCAGCATCGCCGCGCTGCCTTCGATGCCGAGCGCGCCCAGCACTGCCTGGTACGCCGCCGGGTCGGGCTTGGGCCGCAGCCCCGAGTAGTGGATGTCGAACACGTGGCTGAAGTGCCGCTCGATGCCAAGCACCGCCAGCACCCGCCGCGCGTAGCTGGCCGGCGCGTTGGTGAAGATCGCCTTGCCGGCGCGCAGCTCGCTCAGCAGGTGGTCGAGCTCGGCGTCCGAGGCCAGAAACGCCTCGATCGCCACGTCGTGCACAAACGCCAGGTAGTCGTCGGGGTCGACACGGTGGTGCAGCTGCAGGCCGTGCAGCGTCGTACCGTACTCGACATAATACTGCTTGCGCAGCTGAAGCGCGCGCGCGTCGTCGAGGTCGAGCAGGTTCTTCACATACTCGTTGATCCGGCTGTCGATGCCTTTCATCAGGCCCGACGAGGCCGGGTAGATCGTATTATCGAGGTCGAACAGAACAGTGCTGAGCGGCATAGGCACCTGCACTACTATAGCTTCGCGTATAGTATAGCAGGCGCGCTGGCAGAAAGCGCGCCGTGGCGGCGAGCGCGTGGCCGGCTCATGCCTCAGGGCCGCCCGGCACCTGCTGCCGCGCCACGAGGCATGATCCACCGGCGTAGCTTGCGCGGCGGCTTCGCTTTCCCAGCGCTAGGCCGGCCGCGCGGCGCGCTCCTTCATCCGCACCGCGCGCCGCTCGACCAGCAGGTAGAACACGTAGGCGCAGCCGATCGAGAAGGGCGTCGCCACGCCGAGCATCAGCGCCAGGCGCGCGTCGGCCGAGATCGGCAGCCGCAGGCTTTCGAGGTTGAACAGCGCCTGGATGGGGTTGTGGATCAGGTACAGGCTGTACGAAAAGCCGCCCAGCCCCACCAGCACGCGCGACTCGAGCAGCCGCAGGCCGGCCGAGCGCGCCGCGCCGCTACGCAGCATAGCCGTGAAGCGCACCAGCCAGTGCATCACCACCAGCCCGGCCAGCGGCTCAAAGAGATAGGCGTGCCAGTCCATCCACGAGTGGTTCCACACCAGCCCGCCCAGCACCACCAGCGTCAGCGCGATGTTCAGCCAGCGCCAGCGCGCCTGCGTGCGGTAGGCTAGTGCGCGCGGCCCATCCGAGAACGCAATCGCCGCGCCGGCCATGCCCATTGCGAACAGCCCCAGAAACCACAGGTGGCTATCGTCAAGGCCCATCGATGCCGGCAGCAGCAGGTGCGGCAGCAGGCCAAGCGCCAGCGCCGCCACCACGGTGAGCGCCATGTTTGTGCGCCGCAGGATCGGCAGCAGAATGGCCGGGAACAGGAAGTAGATCTGCCACTCGACCGACACGCTCCACATCGGCCCGTCGATGCGGAAGATCCAGTCGGGCCGCAGGTTGTGGATCAGCAGCAGGTGCGCCACCACCGCGTCGAGCGTGATCGGCAGCTTGGTGTCCCACGCGGTGCCCTGCGGCGTCTGCAGCGCCGGCGCAAGCGCGATCACGCCTAGCGCCAGCAGCAGCGCGGCGTAGTAGGGCGGCAGGATGCGCCAGGCCCGCCGGCGCACAAACGCCGCGAAGCCACCCGGCAGCTCGGTGGTGTTGCGCTGCACCAGCGGCAGCATCAGGCAGAAGCCCGAGAGCACAATGAACACCGGCACCGCGTAGGTGCCGTAGTCGAACAGAAATGCCACGAGCTGCATCGGCGCCGAGAGCGCGTCGCGCGGGGTGTTGGCGTAGCCGCTGTACAGCACGGCGTGGAACAGCGCTACGTACAGCGCCGCCAGGCCGCGCAGGCCGTCCAACATGTCGAGGCGCAGGCGCTGCGGCGGGATGGCGGCTACGACGCTCGGTGCGTCGTCGTGCGTAGGAGCGAGCTGGATCGAACGCTGCATCGGGGGCTCCTTGGCCATAGTGCGGAGATCGGTTGGGCTGCTTGGCGCGGCGGCTGCAGGCGCTCGCGGCATAGCTTGTGTTGATACGCATTGTAGCGCCCACGCCTTTACATTTGCCTAAACAAAATGTTCGTGTGCCGTTGCAGTTTTGTAAGGCTGGCACGGCCTACGCAGGGCCTACGTAGGGCGCACGCGCGCCCTTGCCTATCCCACAGGCGCTGTGAGTGGCGGCTTTGCCGCCGCACACACACATGCCCCCTTCCCGCGCGGCGGGAAAGAGGCAAGGGCAGAGGGGCAAAAACCCATTTTCGCGCTCTGTCATACCAACTCCGTTTGATTACTTGTGTTTTCTTGTGCGGCGCCCGGCTGCCGGCGGCGCACAAAAAAGAACGGGGCGGCGAAGCCGCCCCAAACCCCCACCAGCGAATTGGTATCAGAGCCTGGAACAAACATCTGCGGGGGCGGCTTTGCCGCCCCCGCGCCCCACCGGGCTGGGTGATCAGCCCCTAGCTCTATTTCAAGAAGCTATTGCTGAACGCTTTGGCGATGTCGACATCGCTCTTGAGCAGGCCGCTGTCGCGCATGAATGTGTGCGTCGCCTGCCAGCTGGCTGTGTCGCTGAAGCCCAGGCCGCCGCTGGCAGTGGCGGCGCTCTGCCAGTACGGCAGCGTTTCCTGCAGCACCTTGCGCTGCAGCTGCTGCGTGGCGGCGTCGGCCTTTTGCAGCTCGGGGATGTACTCGAGCGCGGTGGCGAAGGCCGCGTCGGGCTGCGCGATCGCGTCGGCCATGCCGCGCAGCGTAGCGCGCACAAAGCCGCGCACCACCGCCGGCTGGTCGTTCGCCAGCGCCTCGGAGGTAATGATCCCGTCGGAGGCCAGCGGGTAGAAGTCGGCCACCTTAATAATATTTACCTTGATCCCCTGCTGGTCGAGCAGCACCGGCTCGTTGTTGCCATAGCCGCTGGCCACCTGCACCTTGCCCTCGGTCAGCGCCGCAATCTGCGCGAAGCCGATGTCTTGCACATTCAGGTCGCTCTCCTTCAGCTGGTTGGCGTATAGCAGCGCCAGCAGGCCGATGTAGCTCGCGCCGAAGTGGCCGGGGATCCCCACCGACTTGCCTTTCAGGTCGGCCGGGGTTTTGATATTCTGGTCGGCCTTGCTGAAGAACACCGTCGGGAAGCGCTGGTTCACAGTGGCCACCGTAAGCACCGGCAGGCCATTCGCGCGCGCCAGCAGCACCGAGTCGCCGCTGGCCATGCCGAACTGCACGCTGCCCTGCGCCACCCGCTTCACTACGTCGGTCTCGAAGTTGTAGTCGTACTTGATCGCCAGCCCCTCGGCGGCATAGTAGCCCTTTTTGTCGGCAATGTAGTATTCGGCGAACTGCACATTTGGAATGTACGGCATCGCCAGCGTGATCTCGCGCGGCTGCCCGGCCGTGGCCGCAGATGGCGCCGCGCCTGTGCTGGCCGTGCTGGCCGGCGCGCTCGCCCCGCAGGCCGCCAGCAGCAGCGCGGCTGCCAGCACCCACACCATTCTTCGTCCCATCGCCACTCTCCTCCACACGATACAGGGTAGATCCAACACACAACCCCCGGCAGGCGGCGGCCCGGCTGCGGCTAGGTGGTTTCCCAGCGCACCAGCGCTCGCTCGAGCAGCACCGCCACCAGGTAGAACACCAGCGTCAGCCCGGCCAGCGAGATCAGCGCCACAAACATCAGCGGCGTATCGAACAGCCCGCGCGAGATGTTGATCAGCGCCCCGAGGCCGTCGCGCGCGCCGACGAACTCGCCGACCACCGCGCCGGTGGTTGCCAGCGCCAGGCCCGACTTCACGCCGCCGAAGATGCCCGGCAGCGCCAGCGGCAGCTCGACGTGCCAGAGCGTCTGGCGGCGGTTGGCGCCGCTGATCTTAGCCATCTCGAGCAGCTCGCGCGGCACGCCGCGCAGCGCCACCACGGTGCTGCTCAGGATCGGAAAGAACGTCACCAGCGCGGCCACCAGCACCTTTGAGCGAATGTCCGAGCCAACCCACAGGATGATCAGCGGCGCGACTGCCACCACTGGAATGGCCTGGGTGGCCGCCAGCTGCGGCGCCAGCACGCGCTCGAGCTGCCGCGCGTGCGCCAGCAGGTAGCCAAGCGCTAGGCTCACCGCCAGTGCCAGCCCAAACCCGCCCAACGACTCGACCAGCGTGAGCATGGTGTGGTACGGCAGCGTGCCGCCGCTCCACTCGGCGATTAGCCGGCTGAACACTAGCCCCGGCGCCGGCAGAATAAACGCCGGGTAGTCGCGCAGCACGACGATCGCCTGCCAGATCAGCAGTGCCAGCAGCAGCGACACCGCCAGGCCGGCGCTGGGCGGCACGACCGGGCGCTCGCGCGGGCGCTGCTCGGCCGACGCGCCGTCTTTCGGGCTAGCGATATAGCCAAGTGGCTGTTGACGCACCATGCGCTCCTCCAAAAAAAAATAGATAGCCCCGAAGCCATACGGCTTCGGGGCATAACAGCAAACAGCACCGCATGCCTGAACCGCGCACGGCAGTGTGCGGAGGCACCGGTATAACGGCCAGCTGGCACGCGGCCAGAGGTCGTTCGTCTGCCGATCTTCTCTCATCCGGACTGTACCGTCGGCGCTGGGATCGCACCAGCTCCTGCCTTGCGGCTCGCGGGCTCGCGCCAGAGGTTCGCGGCGAGCGGCTGGCAGCTTGTTGTTTTTGCCACCTAGCTCTTCGCCTGCGCCTCCGGCGTATCACCGCCGGTCGGGAATTGCACCCTGCCCCGAAGATCGTGTTCAATTGGCACCCAGCATAGCACCGCGCCCCAGCCTTGTCAAGCTACCCCAGCCGCGCCCCAGGGCTCGGGCGAAGTCGGCCCTCACCCCCCCTCACCCCCCTCTCCCGCGCGCGGGAGAGATATTACGTTGAAGGGGCGGACATTCGTGATCCGCCCGTTTTTTCGCCTGCCGCCTTTCACACAAGGGGGGAAGGGGGTGAGAGCCGACTTTGCACCAGCCCTGCCGCGCTGAATGTGCGTGCTGCAGCCGCGACACGAGTATGCTATACTGGATCTACTCACCACGGGTGCCCTGCGGCTGGTTGTAGGCTTGGCGGTCGGTCGATCGCTCCAGCTTTAGCTGCGCACTTTCACAGGGTTGCGAGACTCCGAGATACTACCTTCTGTGGCGCAGACACAGCCGCCGTGGTTGTTGCGTAGTAGCTCGGGCAAGATGCGCCGCCCAACGCGAAGCGCGTAGCACATGACTGAAGCTATGACGCTGCGTTTTCAGCACAAGCTGAGTATTCCCTCTGCGGCTCTTCCGCTTATCGAACGCCCATATCTGCTGGAACGTCTTGAACAGGCAATCACATCGAAACAGCTGGTAGCGTTAGCGGCGCTGGCCGGGTGGGGCAAAACGACTGCGCTGGCACAGTGGTCGGCGTGTAGCGCTCTGCCGGTTGCCTGGTATAGCATCGACAGCACCGACCGCGACCCGCGCCAGTTTCTCGACTATGTGCTCGCCGCGGTTCAGCCGTATGTGCCCGGCGCGCCCGAGCTGCTGACGCGGCTGGCTAGCTGCTCGCCGCAGGGCCTGCCCGAGCTGTTTCACGATGCAGCGCTGGCGGTTGCGGCCGGCCGGCGCCCATTCGCGCTGGTGCTCGACGACTACCACGTGCTCGAGGACGAAACCCTGCAGCTGCTGCCGGGGATCGAGCTGATCTTCGAATTCCTCGCCCGTATTGCCGAGTACGCCCACAACTGCCACATGGTGCTCGCATCGCGCATGCTGCCGAAACTGCATGGCCTGGCGCGGCTGATCGCCCAGCGGCGCGCGGTGTTTTTCGACTACGCCGTGCTGAGCTGGAGCGCCGCCGAAGTGCAGGCGCTGGCGCGCAGTATAGGCATCGGCGATCTCACGGCGGCCGACGCCGAGCAGCTGGTGGCGCAGATGAACGGCTGGGTTACCGGCATCATCCTGTCGCTCGACCACGACGTGCGCGCCCAGCAGCCGCCATTGCTCGACATGGTGGGCGACGCCGGGCATGTGTACGCCTTTTTCGCCGAGCAGATCATCGCGCCGCTGGCTCCGGCAGTGCAGCTCTTCCTGGAAGAAACTAGCGTGATCGATAGCCTCTCGCCGCAGCGCTGCAATGCGCTGCGCTCCACCAACGACGCCGGCGCGTCGCTGGCCGAGATCACCCGGCGCGGGCTGTTTGTGTCGAACCGCGGCGGCTGGCTGGCGTACCATAGTCTGTTTCGCGATTTCTTGCGCGCGCGGCTGGCCCGCGACCCGGCCCGCGAGCGCGAGCTGCTGCGGCGCGCCGCCGCGCTGTATCGCGAGGAAGACGACCTCGAGCGTGCGCTGGATTGCCTGCTGGACGCCGGCGCCGAAGCTGATGCGAGCAAGCTGCTGCACGACAGCATCCCGAGCTGGCGCCAGCGCTCGCTGCAGAATACCCTGCTGGCCTGCTTCGAGCGCCTGGCGGTGCACTTCGAGCGCACCGGCCGCGGGCGGATACTGCCGCCCGACCTGCTGCTAGCGCAGGTGCGGGTGTATAACGACCTGGCGCTGTGGGAGCGCGCTGAGCTGGCCCTGCACCTCGCCGAGATGTCCGGCGACGCGCATGTGAACGCCGAGGCTAGCATTCTGTTAGCCGAGATCATGATGCTGCAAGAGCGCCTGCCGCAGGCGCAGGCAGTGCTGCAAAGCCTGGATGGTATGGCCTTGCCGCCGCGCCTTCAGCTTGAGTACTCGCTGACGCTTGGGCGTGCCCAGATCCTCGCAGGCGCCGCCGCGCCCGCGATTACGACGCTCGAGCTGGCTTTGCAGCTCGCGCCGCAGGTGGTCGGCTCGGCGCAGCTGCCCGCGCAGCTGGCCGGCCTGGCCGACAACCTGGGCTGGGCGTATGCGCGGCTTGGCGACCGTGCTACTGCGCTGCGGCATCTCAGGCGTGCCGACGCGTGCTGGCAGACTTCCGGCAACCACGGCCGCCGCGCCATGACGCTGAATAACCTGGGTATGCTGGCGATGGAAGAGGGCCAGCTTGCCGATGCGCGCACGGCGTTTGAAACCGGGCTGGCGGTGGCCGCAGAGGCGGCGCGCTATCGCGAGGCGCTGTACCTTCACCACAGCCTAGGCGAGCTGGCGATTCTTGAAGGCCGTCCAAGCCAGGCGCTTCCCAGCTTCCAGGCCGCTTACGACCTGGCGATGCACATCCGCGTGCCTGCCAACGCGGCGGCGGCGGCCGGCGGCGGGCTGTGGGCGGCGGCGCTGGCGCACCAGCGCGCAGCGGCCCACGAATGGGATCGGGCGCTGCAGCAGCTGAGCGACCTGGCGGGCAGCCCAGGCCAGCTGCGGCGCCAGCTGGCCTGGGCGCTGCTGAGCCCGGCCCGCTCCGAAGCGCAGATCGGCGAGTTGCATAGGCAGGCGCCCGAAACCCTGGCTGCCAGCGCTGGCCTCACGCCGCCCGAGCGCGCGTATGTACAGCTGCTCGCCACGGCGCAGCTGTTCGAGTACGGCGGCTGGGAGCGGGCCGCCGCAGCCTGGCCGGCCTTTGAAGCAAGTGCCGCCGGCCTGCCCGACACGGCGCTGTGCCTATTCGTGCCGGCGCACGAGGCGCTGTTTCGTACTGCGGCCGATACGTCGGGGCTGGCCCGGCGGCTGCTGAGCGCCAGCGCCGCGGCCGCGCAGGGGCGCTGGCAGATCGTCGCGCTGGGCCAGTTTGTATGCCTTGTTGCCGGCCAGCTGTGTGAGCTTTCGCCGTTGCACCGCGCGCTGCTGGTGCGCCTGCTCGACGCCGGCGAGGCTGGCCTGACGGTCGAGCGGCTTTGGGAAGAGGTCTGGGGCGATACCGACATCCGCATGAGCGCGCTGCACAAAGCCTTGTTCCGCCTGCGCGAGCAGACCGGCCTGGCGGTTGCGGCGCGCGCCGGGCACTGCGCCATTCAATCGCCGCGCCAGGCAATTCGCTACGACGTGTACGATTTCGAACAGACGATCGCCGCAGCCAACACCAGCGAAGAGCTTGAGCAGGCGCTCGACCTGTACGGCGGCGATTTTCTGCCGGGCGCGGCGCCGAGCGCGGCGCTGTGGATCGATCGGCGGCGCTCGTTGCTGCAAGAGAATTACCTCGACGGCCTTGACCGGCTGGCGTGCCTGCTGGAGAGCGAGCATCCGCGCCGGGCGATCCAGTGCTACCAGCGCATTCTTGGCGTCGACGGCTGCCGCGAGGCAACTGCCACACGGCTGATGCGGCTGGCCGCGCGCCAGCGCAACCCCGCGCTCGTGACGGCTACCTACGAGCAGCTTGAAGGCGCGCTGCGCACCCTAGGCGCCACGCCCGAGCCGGCCACCGTGGCGCTGCTGCACGCCAGCACCCGCAGCAGCGCATTCGCCCGCGCCGCGCCATAAACACCCACTTCGCCACCCCCGAACTTCTGTTTTGCGATGCCCCCGCGCATGTCCACCAAAAGTCCACGGCTAGTCCACGCGGGCATGTATAGTGCTTCCAGTCGATATATGCTTGATAGAGGAGGCATCTATGCGCTCGAAGATTGTAAAGGCGTTGATCGCCGCGCTGGTAGCTGGTACGCTGCTGATCGCTGGGGCCGCGCCCTACGGCCCTCCCGGAACGAACCGCACTGCCAGCAGCTCACTGCGCTAGCGCCGTGGCACTGCTTCCGATCGCGCTGGCCGGCGCGCTGTGTAGCGCGGTGGTGGCGCTCTGGCGCAAGCCGGCGACGCCGCGCGGCTGGCCGCTGCTGTTGCTGGCGCTGGCGCCGCAGCTAGCTGCGCTGCTGAGCAGGCCGCAGCCTGGCCTGTTCTTTTGCTCGATGGTGGCCGTGTTTGGCTGCTGCTTGTGCAACCTGGCGCTGCCCGGTGCCGCGCTGGCGGCTACAGGGGTAGGACTCAATCTGCTGGCGATGGCCTGGCACGGCGGCGCAATGCCCATACGCACCGATATACTGGCGGCGGTTGGCGTATCGGCGGCGCCGGGCACGCTGCTGCACGCCTCGAAAGACATCGCAGTGCTCGCAAGCCCGGTGTGGCTGCTGTCGGACTGGATCATTATTCCGCTGCCACGCGGCCCGCTTGTCGCAAGCCCAGGCGACTTCCTGATTGTAGCAGGCGTGACCTGGTGGCTGCTGTTTAGCCGCCTGGAAAAGGAACACGATTATGCCGATGCTGGCCGTTCAGCCGATGTCGCTCGAACGTCACACGCCCCCGCTGCGCGGGCAGAGTAGCCGCCCGGCACTTACCCACGTGGTGCTGCTGGCTGCGGCGAACCCGCATATCGCCGAGCGCCTGCTGCGCGGCGAGCCGTTCGATATGGCGCTCGATCACCCGCAGTATACTGTGCCGCTCGACGCGCACGACCGCGCTACCTTGGCCGAGATCTGCGCGCGAACGCACACCGTTCACGAATTCTTACTAACGCTGGCTGCCGCAGCCGATGGCATTGTGGTTTGATACAACCAGAGTGGTTGTACGCGCGGCGTGGGAATGGGTGCCTGCCCGTTTCTACGCCTGGCCGTCTGTGGCGACGGCGCCGGTACGTGCCAGGCGTCAGCCGCTACATAGCAGGATTGTCGTATGCCATCCCACGTGGCAGTTCCAGGGCCCGGCGATGCTTGGTCGCTCGGCGCGCTGCTCGACGCGCTCGCCGCAGCGGGTGATTGGCCTGCCTGCTGCGCCGAGCTGCGCCGCGCGCTTCCGCAGCTTATTCCGGCTATGCGCCTCGACATCTACGCTTCGCGCAGCGAAAGCGCGATCAGCCGGGTGTTCTCGACCGACGCTGCCAGCCGTTCGGCCGGCCGGCTCAATGGCAGCGAGCCCGCGCTACGCGCCTGGTATCGGCGGCGCGGCTACCAGCCGCTGCTGGCGCGGCTGAGCGCGGCGGGTGAGCACTACGGCTGGCTGGCACTGGCGTGCCGTAGCGAGCCTCCCGGCGCCGGCGCGCTCGGCCTCGCGCGCCAGATCGCGCCACTGCTGGCGCTACGCCTGCGCGACGAGTGCGCGCGCCACGAGCTTGAGCGCCAGGCCGAGCGCGCGATGCTGATCGATCAGCGGCTGCGCGCTACCGACACACTGCTCGTGCAGGCCGTGCTGGCCGCCGGCACCGCGCACGATCTTGGCAACCTGTTTACCTCGGTGCTGGCGAACGCTCAGCTGCTGCTGCAGGATGTGCCCGAAGCGCTCCGGCGCGATGTCTCGACGATCGTGCGCGCCGCCGAGGATGGCCGGCACCTGCTCCAGCGCCTGCAAACCGGTCTGGTTCAGCCAGAGTCTAGCGCGGCGCTGCTGGCCGACCTGCCTTCGGTGATTGAGGAGGCGATCCGGCTGACCCGGCCGATCTGGCAAAACAAGCGCGGCGTCACGCTGGTGACCCAGCTGCGCGAGGTTGCGCCAGCCCGCATCCGCGCGCCCGACCTGCGCGAGGTGCTGATCAATTTGATTATCAACGCCAGCAGCATGCTGAACACTACCGGCCAGATTACGATCGCCTGCGCCCCGCGCGAGCGCGAGGTGCTGATATCGGTGACGGACACCGGGCCGGGGATCGCGCCCGAGCAGCAGAAGCTGATCTTTCAGCCCATGGCCACAACGCGCGCCCACGGCAGCGGGCTGGGGCTGAGCATCAGCCGCGCGCTGCTCGAATTCTACGGCGGCGCGCTCACCGTCGAAAGCGCGCCAGGCCAGGGCGCCACGTTCTCGGTGATCCTGCCGGCCGCCGAGCGCGACCGGGTCGTCGCCGGGGCGCATGAGCCGCTCTTGCCAAACGTGGTAGAATAGCGGCATCGGCGCTGATCTGCGGTTTGGAGACGGCGATGTTCGGTCACCTCCATATCGAGGAGCGCGGCCGGCCGGCTCGCGTGGTTGATCTGCTTGGCAGTGCGACAATCGGGCGCACCGCCGACAACGACATTGTCCTCGATTCGGATGGTGTGTCGCACTGCCATGCCATGCTGCTTGCCCAGCCCTCGGGCGTGCTGCTGGTCGATCTTGGCAGCACTTTCGGCACCCTGATCGATGCTGTGCCCGCCCCGCCCGACGAGCCGGTGCGCCTGGCCGACGGCGCCCAGATCAGCATTGGCCGGGCGGCGCTGCGCTACCTCGCCCCACGTGTGACGGTGCCGATGGCGCCGCTTGACCCCCCCGGCTCACCCCAACCGCCGCCGCTTGCTGCGGCGCATCTCAACACGCGCTTTGAAGGCTTCGACGCCGATACTCCGCTGCTGGTGGGCCGGGCGGCCACGCTGCGCGTGTGGGTCGGCGCGCCGCTGAGCACCGACGAGCACCAGAGCAGCCGCCCGCTGAAGGTCTCGAGCGCGCACCTGGCGTCGCAGCTGGCGCTGCGCGTGATGGTGCGCGCGGCCTCGCCAAGCTGGCATATTCGCGCCGAGCAGCCGACGCTGCTGGCCGCGCGCTGGGGCACGGTTCAGATCGCGCGCTATACGCTCGTGGCCGCGCGGCCCGAGCGTACCCGCCTGGCCGTGCGCGTCGAGCACACCGAGAGGCACACGCTGCTTCAGCACCTGACGCTGGGCGTGATGGCGAGCGATGCAGAGCGGCTGGAAGTGCGCGCACGATCGCCGCGCGCGCGCGTGCTCGACGATGTGCCCCCCGGCCAGCTCCCGATCTGCCGCCAGTGCTATGCGCCGGTGCGCACCAGCGCGCGCTTCTGCCCGAACTGCGGCGCGCGGCTGTAGCATGCACACAGCGGCGGCCTGCGCGGCCGCCGCTGTGTTTCTCG
>NZ_JAXLWP010000046.1:0-35274 GCF_046328425.1 Kouleothrix sp. | reverse complement strand
CGGCGCCCGCAAACGCGGGGCGCCGCACAAGAAAACACAAGTAATCAAACGGAGTTGGTATAGCTCGTGTCTATATGTGCTCAAGCGAACAGCGTATCAGAATACAAACGGCACAAATCGTTTGGTGTGCGCCATATAGGCCTGGTATTCCGCCCCAAAGAAGCGCAGGCATTCGGCCTCGTCGGCCAGCGCGGTTGCCAGCAGGCACGCCGACGCCGCCAGCGCAAGCGCCCCGCCGGCGAGCGCCGGCGCTTTAAAGAAGGCCCCCCACGCCAACAGCAGCAGCGAGCTGTAGAGCGGGTGGCGAATATAGCCGTAGATCCCGCGCGTCACTAACCGCGTGGTCTTCTCAAACGCCAGGAGCTGCGGCTCGGCCGCACGCGCGGCAGCCGGTTGGCCGTATGCGCGCAACGTACGGATGCCGAAGCCCAGCGGGATCAGGCAGGCGAGCAGCAGCAGCCACGAGAGCAGCTGATACCAGGCGAATGGAGCAGCAAACCAGGCCGGGAGGTTGAGCACGACGAGCGCAAGGATGCACTCCCACGCGAAGAACCGGTAGAAGCCATGCGAGCGTGGCGCGCGCAGCGAGGCGCGTGACAGGTATACCAGCCCTGCTGAGCACGTGACGAAACCAATCAGCTGAAACACAGATGCCTCCACGCGATGACGGTGGCCGCTCAGCCGGCGGTTGGTACGACGCGAAATGCCGCGAACTCCGCCGCAATCTGCGCACGCGCCGCAATATGACTGACAGGCTGTTTGAAAAGCCTGTTTACCACCAAGGTACCAAGGCACCAAGCGCTCATGCGCTGAGAAAGCACCAACACGACAGACACGATCGTGGTGTCTTCGTGTCTTGGTGGTTACTTCTCAGACAATTTCTGAGGTTCATTGGCCCCATACTCCTGCGCTGTGCACTTCGGCTAATGCAACTCAACTTGCATTAAAAGTATATGGCTGGCCCTTGCTTAATGCAAGTAGTTTTGCTTTAATTATCCGTATGATTCTGTGAACTTTCGGTTTCATGGATAATGCTCAGAGCACAAAAGAAAGTACAGTACCATGACAAGCCCATATCGCAGGCGACCGCGTAAGCCCTGTTGATAAGAGGAGGAGGCGATGGCGCCAGAGCAGAAGAAACGCCGGACGGGCGGCCGCAGCCAGCAGGTACAGTCGGCGGTATTTGCGGCGGCCGAAGCGATCCTCTACCGTGAAGGGTACGCTGGCTTTCGCATTGCCGACGTTGCACAGCTGGCGGGCGTCAACGAAACGTCGATTTACCGGCGCTGGGGCACCAGAGAGGCGCTGCTGCTCGAGCTGTTAACGCAGCGGGCCGAGCAGACAATGCCAGTGCCAGACACCGGCAGCCTGCGCACGGATCTATTGGCGTTCTTGCACGAAGTCATCGCGACCGCGCAGACGCCGCTCGGTACAGCGCTGATCCAGATCGGCCTGCTCAGCACGCAGCGCGCCGACCTTATCCCGTACCGGGCGCAGTATTGGGAGCGGCGGTCAGCTGTGATCAGCGCGCTCTTCGAGCGTGCCGTCGCCCGCCATGAGATCCAGGGAACGTATGACCCAATGCTATGGATGGAGCTTATGAGCGGAGCGATACTGGCGCGGTTGTTGATCTCGGGCCGGCCGCTGACAGAAGCCTTCGCTCCAAGCATCGTCGATCAGCTGCTGCGCGGCATGTTGAACAGCAACACGCCAGGCGCTGCCCCAAGCTAGAGCTGAGCGCATGGCGATTGATACGCTGTTCGCTTGATCGCTTTAGGACTTACGCAGTTGCGTTGTTCGGCTCTCGAAGCAGTGCATTGCGCCTGCGGCAGCGTGGTACTTGCCGATCATTGTGTGTGCGGTTTTTCCGCGCTCCGCGCGGAAAAACCGCATACATCAATACGATTGCGCCGTATTAGGCTGCGGCCGCAGATACACGAACCGCACGCCATCGCCGTGCTGAATAAAGTCCGGTACGAAGCCCAGCGACGCGTACTCTGGCCACGAGATCTGTATGCGGCTGCGCGTTGCTGCCGAATGGCCTGCGTGTCGTTGCGCGTGTAGGTATGGGCCACCAAGTTCTCAGGCGCAAAGCGGCTGCGCGTATTCACCACCGGCACGTGCACGTATGGCTCGCGCATCAGCGTACAATTCCGGCGATGCCGATGTGCTGGGTCATCGCCCACATCGCCGTCGCCGAGGCGCGAACCGGCGCTGCTACCGTGGCCCTCGGCTACCACGCCACCTCCTCCGCATACCGCCACCGCAAACGACCAGCGCTCCCCGCCCCGGCATGTTTCCAGCGCGCCAAACGCGCGTTCAGGCCAAGGTGCTCGGCGTTATAGCGTACCGCCGTTTCGGTGCTGTTCCAGAGCCCGTGGCATGACCATCCGTAAGTTCCGGCCTGCCAGCGCGCGCATAGATAAAACGGGTGGCTGCACCGGCGGTGCCGGCCGAAACGAGGCGAACGCCGAAATCTGCAGCTCAAGAGCAGGCTCGAGATCTGCCTCGGTGAAATCGCAGATCCACACCGCCACCAGGGCGCGCCCTTGCTCGCCGACGAGCCGGCGTGAGTCGCTCGGCCGCGCGAGAAGCGCGCGCATCGTCCGCGCCGTCGGCGGTGCCGCCAATAAACATGCGATCGAGCCGTCGTAGATCCGGTACGGTGAGGGATAGGCCTCCCCCGCGACAAGCGCCTCCGCGTCCACAGGGTAGCCGAAGAGATCGGTCGCTGCGCATAACACCATCCTCAGCTATTCTTGTTATCGGCGCTACAGAGCAAGCACCTTGCGAAACCAGGGGTAGAGCACATCGGCGGCCAATTGAAGATTGTTCAGCGTGCAGTGCTGATCGGCGCCATTATACGCCCGGAAGATGACGTGCTTCTTTTGGCAGCTGAGCGCCTCGTAGAACGCCTCTGCGGCCCGGCTCGCGTTTTCACCCCTCGCCCTCGGATTGGAGCGAGAGGAACGGCACGGTTATCTGCCCGGCCAGGGTGATGATATCCCAGACGCCCCGATCTTCTTGAAGAATCTGCCCGGGCTAGACGTGCGGGTTGGTCCAGTCCATGAGCGAAAAGACGAAGCGGGCGTCTTCGCGCACCTGAGCACCGGGCTGACCAGCTTGTTCCAGTTGGCCGGCCGCGCGGAATGCCTAGCTGGTGCGATAGTTACGATTGGCGTGCAGAAACTGGTCGACGGCGCGCTGGGCGGCGGCAATGGCATTGTTAGCCGCGATATAGGCCGTGTCGATCGCCCGAAACTGCGCGTCGCTGATCGCTCCCTCCTCGGCATCGCGCTCGGCCTTGCGGTGGCGCTGGGCAATTGGCGTGCGGGCCTGCTCGGCCGCGACGACGCGGCCAAGTAGCTGCTCGAACTCGGCCTGCACGCGCGGGTCGTCGTAGCGAATGCCCTGGTATGCCTGTGTAGCGCTCATCAGAAACCTCCTTTGCTGGCAGCCATACAGCTACGCCAATCGAGCAACCGCTATGCCATGCGCCGCACCAGCAGCCGCAAACCATTCGCCACCACCACCAGCGTGCTGCCCTCGTGGCCCACAACGCCGAGCGGCAGGGCAATATTGCCGATGATCGCTAGGAGCATCAGCGTCGCCATGACGCCAAACGCGAACGCCAGGTTCTGGCGGATCACCTGGCGCGATTTGCGCGCCAGCCGGAGCGCGCCGGGCAGGCGATTCAGATCGTCGCCCATCAGCAGCACGTCGGCGCTTTCGAGCGCCACATCGGTGCCGGCCGCGCCCATGGCCACGCCCAGCGCGGCGCTGGCCAGCGCGGGCGCGTCGTTGACGCCGTCGCCCACCATTGCCACCGGGCCGTAGCGCGCCTGCAGATCCTTGACGGCCTCGACCTTCTGGTGGGGCAGCAGCTCGGCGCGGATCTCGTCGACGCCGAGCGCGCTGCCGAGAGCATTCGCCACATTGCTATTGTCGCCAGTCAGCAGCACGACGCGCTCGACGCCGGCGGCCTTCAGCTGAGCCACCGCCGACGCCGCCTCGGGGCGCACGGTATCGGCAATCGCGATCAAGCCCCACGGCTCGTCGTCGCCGAGCACCACCACCGTGCGACCCTGCGTCTCCTGGGCTTTGACCTCGATCGCGACATCGGGCGTCAGCTGGCCGAACAGCGAGGGCCGGCCAATGCGCAGGCTGCGCCCGCAGACAGTAGCAGTAGCGCCGGCGCCGGCCTGGGCCTCGAAGTTATCGGCTTCGGGGATGGGCACCTCGCGCTCTTCGGCGCCCTTCACGATCGCGCGGGCCAGCGGATGCTCGGAGGAGCGCTCGATCGCCGCGGCCACCGCCAGCAGCCGGAACTGCTCGGGCGTCAGATCGCCCAGCTGGTCGTCGTCGGGGCGCGGGTAGCACGCCACGCAGGGCAGCGTATCGGGCAGGCGGCCAGGCCCGCCGACCGGGATCACCGCAACCACGCCAGGCCGGCCGGTGGTGAGCGTGCCGGTTTTATCGAAGGCGACCACTTTAATGCGCGCGGCGGCCTCGAGGTGGCGGCCGCCCTTGAACAGCACGCCGCCGCGCGCGGCGCTGGCGAGCGCCGAAAGCAGCGCCGCCGGGATCGAGATCACCAGCGCGCAGGGCGAGGCCACGACCATCAGCGTGAACGCGCGATACAGCGTGGTGGGCACATCCCAGCCAAGGAACAGCAGCGGGATCGCGATCGCCAGCAGGGTAATGCCGACCACCGCGTAGGCGTAGTACTGGCCGATCACCCGGTCGGTGAAATCCTGGCTGTTGGCCTTCTGCTCGCGGGCCTCGCGCACCACCTGCACGATCCGCGCAAGCGTCGAGTCGCCCACCGGCGTGGAAACGCGCACGTCGAGCGCGCCCTGGCCATTCAGCGTGCCGGCGAACACCTTCAGGCCCACGCGCTTCTCCACCGGCATCGACTCGCCGGTGATCGAGGCCTCGTTCACCGCCGACTCGCCCTTGATCACCAGGCCATCGGCCGGCACCTGCGCGCCGGGGCGCACCAGCACCACCTCGCCGACCTGCAGGTCGTCGACGGGCACGCGCACGATCTGGCCATCGCGGTAGACATCGGCCTCTTTCGGCGCCATGTCGAGCAGGGCGCGGATCGAGGCGTGGGTACGGCCCATGGCGTACGTCTCGAGGGTGTTCGAAAGCGAGAACAGGAACATTAGCACCGCGCCCTCGCGCGGCTCGCCGATCGCCGCCGCGCCGATCGCGGCGATGATCATCAGGAAGTTCACGTCGAACTGGCGCTCCTTGAGCGTCTGCCAGGCTTCCTGAATGCTGTAGTAGCCGCCCGCCGCGTAGGCCAGCGCGTACAGCGCCCAGGGCACAAACGCCGGCAGGCCCAGCTGCTCGATCGAGGTGAGCCACCCGAGGATCGTCGCCACCAGGCAGGTGATCGTCAGGCGGATCATCCAGGGGAGCTGGGCGATCTCATTTTCTTCATCGGTGAGCTGAAGCATCCCGGCTGGCGCCGGGGCGGCCGCAGGGCGGCGCTCGGTGATGGCAAGCGGGTGATCGTGAACGGCCATAGGCGTAGCCTGCCTTTCGTCTGCATTGCTTATTTGTAGTGGCGAACGCCACGTGTTCGTATAGGATGCCCGTTCGAGTTCGTAGATACTAAGAATGATTCTAATTCTGCTCGTGACACGCAGGCTGATGCTAGTGTAGCCAACAAAACGCCCGCGCGGCGAAAGAAACAGCCCCGGCTGGTGAACATCCGGCTACCCGGCGTGGCGCGCGGCGCAGGCGTGGCACAGGCCATACACAATCACGCCATCCTGGGGCACGAGGCGGTAGCCACTACGCGCCGCCACCAGGCCAAGCAGCGCCTCAAGCGTATCGGTATGCACGTCGGCGATCTGGCCGCAGCGCGTGCAGACCACATTGACATGCGGCGCGACGCAGATATCGTAGTGCGTATGATCCTCGCCGACGATATCGAGCGCGCGAATGAGCCGCAGATCTTCGAGCGCCGCCAGCGTGTTGTATACCGTCGCCTGGCTCATCGACGGATGGCGCGACTGCACGCTCGACCATACCTCGCCGGCCGTAGGGTGGCCGCCATGTTCCAGCAGTGCCGCGCACACCGCAGCGCGCTGCGGCGTGACGCGTTTGCCGGCAGCCTCGAGCCGGGCGAGCATGCTATTGAGCTGCGTGAGATCTGGCGCCATGGCTGCCTCGGGCTCCTCGCTATTGAAGGCTGTGTATTTAAAATCATTCTAATACACAGGCGTGCGATTTGTCAATCGCGCGCCAGGTTGTTCGGGCTCGTGCAACGTCTGTCGACCCCTCCCCCTCCCCTGTCAGGGGACTAATCTTTACCCACATGTTCGTTGTTGAGCGAACGACGGAACAGGCAGTACATGGAGGTCAGATCGGCCAGATGTTGAAATCCTCTCCACATCACGGTGACGCCTGGTTCGCCATCACCCTTGCGCCCTTGGAAGCCGCCCAATCGCGCAATCCAGCCGACCGCGTCGTGCAGACCGGGTGTCTTGCCCGGCAGTATCAGCGTCCGATGGATGTGACAATACAGCGCCTGCCATTCCGCCGTGTCCAACACCGCCGTACACGACACATCCGGCACGGCGCGCGCCAGCATTGTGCTGAACATCACCCGCCACGCAATCACACTGAACAGCGCCAGACAGCGCCGCAGCCGATCTGCCGTCTCCAACTGCCGCGTCTCGATCGCGCAGCCACTTTTCAGCGTTTTATGCCAGATCTCAACCCCCCAGCGTCGACAATACCACTCCAGCACCGTCAGCGCCTGCGCGGCGCGCTCAACCGCAACGCTGGTCAGCAACAGCCATTCGAGCGCCTCCACGCCAGGCGGTGGCGTCTCCTCAATCGCCCAAACCGCTGTCAGGCTCACCGGCGTGAGCTTCTCCTTGGCACACCGCTGAGGTGGCCGCAGTATCACGGTCTGAAACCAAATCGTGACCTCTGCCGTGCGCGCCGCTTTGCCATCACGAGCGGGAATATGCACCACGCGTTTGCCCACCCGCGTTCCCAGCGGCAGTGCCTGCCACAGCCGACGAGCCTCGGGGTGCTCAACACGCCGATCCTGACCAGCACGAATGAGCAGATCAACCCCGGCGTGCCGTTCGGCGACCATCAGGTCGTAGATATCGGCCTCGGCATCAGCGACCAGGACGAACTGTGTGGTCGGACAGGCCTCGCGCGCGGCATTGATTGCCTTCAAGCCCTGCGCCCAGCGATAGCTCTCCTTGTCTTCAAACGGGCGTGTATGCGGATCAGGCAGTTCACCGAAGGTCGTCTGGTCGCGTGCCCACACATACTGCTGCAGAATGCCCAGCGGTACTGCCTCAGGAGTGATCGCCAGAGTGGTATGCATCAGCAAGCCGAGGTGCTTTTTGGTATGGATCGGGCCAAGATCGGTGGTGGCCGGATGGTGGCTCCAATCGAGTTCGGAGGTATCCTGCACGGCCAGCACCAGCGGCACACTGCTACAACGGTCGTGAGTGGCAGTACAATGACTGGCGAGCATGGCGTCAGGTTCAATCGCATCGGTGTCAAAGAAGCGATAGGCGGCCTTGAGCATGGCGGGATCTTGGGCAGCCTGGGGCAAGGAGGCGGAGGGACGGCGAGCAAAGGTATCGGCCAAGGCGATCAAGCGCTTGGTGCGGCGCGCATCACCCAAGTCAGCGGCAGCGAATTCCTCCTCCGCCCACGAATCCATCAGCGTGACATCAACAACATCCATACTGAGCCTCCGTTCGCGCACCGATCGACAACATCTGCTCCTATCGTACCACCACATCGTAGCCGAGGAAAAATGTGGGTAAAGATTAGTCCCCTGGCAGGGGTAGGGGGAGGGGTCGAAAGACATTGCACGAGCCATGCATTCCACACTCTGGCGCTTGCCATCCATGCTATGATTGCCAACACAGCTGACGTACAACCACCTGAAGCGCACGGAGCCTGCTAATGTGGCGTCGTATCAGCGCTACCTTCGTCATCGGCACAATCCTCCTGGCCGCGTGCGCATCCGCCGCGTCACCAGGCATAGCATCCCCGCCAAGCAGCCCACCAACCCCGGCGGTCGACCTCATTCAAGCGGTTCTCAGCTCGCCGAGCATCGAGCGCGCCTATGGTAGCTGGCCTGTGCTCAAGCCTTTTCCGCATCAGACCGCACGTGCAACCTGCCAGCTGCCACAGTGGCAGCCAGCGAGTGCAGGCACAAGCGATTTCACCAGTGTTTCCAGAAGCTGCGAGACCAGCATGCGCTGGGACGGTAGCGGCTGGAAGGTTCGCTTCACGCAGACATGGGATGCAGCACAGTTTCACCTGGCGGGCGAGCCCGGTGCTGGGCAGCTGCACCACTCATGGGAATTCAGCCTCGATACAAGCGGGCAGATCCAAAGCTGGTCGCACGAGGGAAATTATCCGCCGCAGTTCGTGCATACGCCGTTTAGCGAGCGATAGAGGTGCCACATGCAGTCGCAATTTCCCGATCCGCTTGTGCGCAAAGTCGATGCGATCCAGATTCCCGTGCCCGACCTTGACGCCGGGCTGGCGTTCTACCGTGATCGCTTAGGGCATCAGCTGATCTGGCGCACCGAGCGCGCTGCCGGCCTGCGCCTGCCCGAGAGCGACGCGGAGCTGGTGCTGCAAACCGAGCGCGAAGGGCTCGAGATCAATCTGCTGGTCGCTTCCGCCGAGCAGGCCGCGCAGCGTATGCTCGAGGCCGGGGGCACAGTTGTCGTGCCGCCGTTCGACATCCAGATCGGCCGCGCTGTTGTGGTGCGCGATCCGTGGGGAACCACGCTCGTGCTCCTGGACGCGAGTAAGGGCATGCTTGTCGCCGATGCGCAGGGCAATGTGCTCGGCAACCAGCCCGAGCCTCCTGCTCGGCCCGATGCTCCGTAGAGCAAGCGCGATGTGCGCGCCCTGCCTTCGGCGGTGCGCTGCGCCATTTCCATGAAGGGCGGCCACGTACCGCGCAGCCGCTCTGTCCGCGATATGCTCGAATAGCCACGCAGACTCGAAGGCAGTGTGAGCGTATGGCTCCATGCTGCCTTCGAGTTTTCTGCCTGCGCGTCTTTGCGTCTTTGCGCCAAGCCTCCCCGCTTGTGGCGCCAAAACGTTCTGGCCCCAAATTTGCTACGGCCAGGGAGCGGGTAGTCACCTCAGGCGAAAGGACGGGCAACTGCTTTGTATATCATTCTCGGAGGAACCGGCCACATCGGGTCGGCAACGGCGCGCGCGCTGCTGAGACGTGGCGAGCCTGTCACGATCGTTACGCGCGATGCTGGGCGCGCCTCGGGCTTGAGCGAGGCCGGCGCACACGTCGCCGCTGTGGATGTCCGCGACATCGGCGGGCTGCGCGAGGTATTCCGCAGCGGCACACGCGCCCTGCTGCTCAATCCCCCGGCCAACCCTTCCGGCGACACCGATGCGGAAGAGCGCGCCAATGTCGCTGCGATCGTCGAGGCCTTGAACGGATCCGGCCTGCAGAAGGTTGTCGCCGTGTCGACCTACGGCGCGCGCGCTGGCGAGCGGTGCGGCGACCTCACCGTGCTCCACGAGTTCGAGGAAAAGCTGCGAGCGCAGCCAATTCCTGCCGCGATCAACCGCGGAGCCTACTACATGAGCAACTGGCAGGCGATGCTCGACACCGTGCGCGACCACGGCACGCTGCCGAGCTTCTTTCCTGCCGATTTCGCCATGCCCATGGTCGCCCCAGACGACCTGGGCGAGGCGGCCGCGCGCCGGCTGCTGGAGCCCGCCAGCGAGGCAAGCCTTCGCAACATTGAGGGGCCACAGCGCTACACGCCGCGCGATGTCGCCGACGCCTTCGCCGAGGCCCTCGGCGCCGACGTCGCGGTCGAGACGATCGCGCGCGACGCCTGGGCTGCGACGTTCGCGCGGCTCGGCTTCTCGCAAGCGGCTGCACACTCGTATGCGTGCATGACCGGCACGGTTGTGGACGACCAGGCCGCGTGGCCGGGCAGCCCCGAGCGCGGGACGACGACGCTGCGCGAGTATATTCGCAGGATTGTCGAAGCCGAGGAGCAAACCCGCGCTGCCGGGCGAAGCTGAAGCAGCACGCATGACGGCAATCGGCAGCGCTCCCTCACGAACATGCGGCGAGAGGGCGCTCCTGATGGAGACGCGAGGAACGAGAGAGGAGCGCACATGACTTCCATCCGCAGGATTGTCAGCAATATCGAGGCGAGCGACATGCAGCAGAGCGAGCAGTTCTACAGCCAGGTGCTGGGGATGGTCAAAGCCATGGACCTCGGCTGGATCAAGACCTTTGCCGCGCCGGATGATCCGACCAAGCAGATTTCTATCCTGGCGGCCGATCCATCCAGCATTCACCCGAACCTCTCGATTGAAGTTGCCGATGTCGACGCGGTGCACCAGGCGGCTGTGGCGCAGGGCCAGACGATTGTCTACCCATTAACCGACGAGCCCTGGGGCGTCAGGCGGTTCTTTCTGCGCGATCCGAGTGGCCTTATCATCAATATCGTGAGCCACCGCGCATCATAAGCAGCACGAGCCAGATACGCTGTGCTACCGCATGAGGATGTGGCCCGTGCTGCGGTGTTTCTCGCCTCCGATGATGCAGCCTGGATTAGCGGCATTATTCTCGACGTTGCCGGCGGGGCTGTGCTAGTATAAGCACGCAAGGATGGCGACGTACGCGGCAGCACGTCTGCGAGCTGCCTGCCGATAGACGCGCCAGGAAAGGAAGCCTCGGTGTTGCCCATGAGCGAGAGCGCCACTGCCGACACAGCCACTGGGCCGAACTGGCGCCATGTTGGCGTGTTCCTCGGCCTCACCTTCGGCCTGACCTGGCTGCTCAATTTGGCAATCGCGCTGCGCGGCGGCCTCGGCGCCCCCGGCATGGTCGGCGTGCTGCAATTCCAGATGCTGCTGCCGGCGTTCAGCGCGATTGTGCTGGGGCTGTTCTTCTTCCGCGAGAGCCCGATCTACCGCAGGCGGCACGCCGGGCGTGCGCGCTGGTTCTACTACTACTTCCTGCTGCTCACAGTGGTCTACGCCATTGGCGCTATGGCCGGGTGGCTGGCCCCCGCGAGCCCGGCGGTCGCGACGCTGAGCGCCGTGATTCCGCTGCTGCTCGCCTTTGCGGGGCTGCTCTTGCTGATCGTGCTGCGCGTGGCGCTGGGCCACGCGGCGATGGCCGGCGTCTGGCTGGAATGGGGCGGCTGGCGCGACTGGATCATCTTCGGCGTGGGGTTTGTCGCCTACTACGTGGCGCAGGCGCTGCTCAACGCCGCGTCGGGGCTGGGCGCGTCCACGCTCGCAGCCCTCCCCGCGCCGCCGGGCGTCAGCCCGAATGTCATCCGCATCGCCGGCGCGGTGCAGTCGGTGCTGCTGGCGCCGTTTGTGGCGATCGTCATCGCGTTTGGCGAGGAGTACGGCTGGCGCGGCTACCTGCAGAGCGAGCTGTTCAAGATCGGCAGGCTGCGCGGCGTCATTCTGCTCGGCGTGATCTGGGGCGCGTGGCACTGGCCGCTGATTATCATGGGCTACAACTATCCCGGCCACCCGCTGCTGGGCCTGCTGCTGATGACGCTCTACACCACCGGCCTGGCCGTGGTTCTGGGCTACGCGGTGCTGCGCACGAGGAGCGTCCTGCTAGCCGCGTACCTCCACGCGCTCAACAACCAGGTCGCGGCGTTCCTCATAGCGATCGGCTTCCGGCCATTCGACTCGGCGCTGTCGTTCTTCATCGGCATCTACTCGGTGATCACGCTGGCCCTCGTCGCCCTGCTTATCCTGCGAAGCCCGCTCTGGCGCGGCAAGGGCAGCAGCCTGCCGTACCCGACGGATACATAGCGAGGCGCCGGGCCGGCGAAGGGCGCGCGGCGCTGGCCAGCACGTGCGGCCGGCTGCTGTATGCCGCTGCCATTTGACCCATGCTGCGCGGCGGCGGCCACTGGCTCATCGAGCGATCATCCACAGATCACACAGATTGCACAGATGAGGATCGGGCCTACGCCACCGCCTCGGCGTGGAGTGTTCAGCCTGCACCCGCTCGCCCTATCCCTAGCGCGCGCTCGCTCGCCCTGCGCGAAGTCGTCCCCATCATACGTGGAGTCGTCCCCATCGTGCGAGCAGTCGTCCCCATCGTGCGAGCAGTCGTCCCCATCGTGCGAGCAGTCGTCCCCATCGTACGAGCAGTCGTCCCCATCGTGCGAGAAGTCGTCCCCGCCATACGTGGAGTCATTCGCCAGCTGCATGAAGTCGTCCCCATCATACGTGGAGTCATTCGCCAGCTGCATGAAGTCGTCCCCATCATACGTGGAGTCGTTCACTAGCCGCGTGGCGTCGTTCGCATCGTGCGCGGCGGGGTTCACATTCAACAGCAAGACGTCACACGGGCGCGCTTTGGGCGCGCCGACAGGTTTGCTGCCGCACGAGGAGCATGTGCCATAGTCATCGCGCATGGGACGACGCCCTTTTTGGGGTCTGGGGCGAAGCCCCGTAGCGGGAATGCAAGGGGCGGGCGGCCGCCCCGCGCGAGAGCACAGGGGGCGCGTAGCCCCCGCCTCACCCCGAAGGGGAGAAGGCGCACTGATGCGCCCTACGGGAGGCTGAAGGCCGTGCCTGCCTCAGCGCAGAAGGCGCGCACGATGCGCGCCCTACGGGAACGAAGGCCGTGCCAACCCCAGCGCAGAAGGCGCGCACGATGCGCGCCCTACGGGAAGGCCGTGCCTGCCTCAGCGCAAGGCGCGCACGATGCGCGCCCTACGGGAACGAAGGCCGTGCCTGCCTCAGCGCAGAAGGCGCGCACGATGCGCGCCCTACGGGAACGAAGGCCGTGCCTGCCTCAGCGCAGAAGGCGCGCACGATGCGCGCCCTACGGGAACGAAGGCCGTGCCAACCCCAGCGCAGAAGGCGCGCACGATGCGCGCCCTACGGGAACGAAGGCCGTGCCTGCCTCAGCGCAGAAGGCGCGCACGATGCGCGCCCTACGGGAAAGGCCGTGCCAGTGGCAACGTCAGAGGCTCATGCCTCAAGGGCAAACCCACACGTGATTCTGTGCCACGAGGCATGCGCCACCGGCGTAGCGGCCGAGACAGCATTCTGTTACGGGGTCTGGGGCGGTAGCCCCAGCGGGGGAGTGCAGAGGGCGGGCGTCCGCCCTCTGCCGCAGGGCACGGGGGCGCGTAGCCCCCGGCTGATTGCCCTCACGCGGGGCGCGGGGGCGCGCGGGGCGCATCCCCGCGCCGCACACGCGGCACAGCGAATGCTGTAGCAGCAGTGGCCGCATCACAGCAAGGAGCCCAATCCTATGGAGACCGCGATCCACCCCGAGGCGACGGTTCTAGTGATCTTTGGCGCCGGCGGCGACCTCACCTGGCGCAAGCTGGTGCCGGCGCTGTACAGCCTGTTCGTCGACGGCTGGCTGCCCGAGCAGTTCGCGGCGATCGGGCTCGACCTCAAGCCCATGGGCGACGACGAGTTTCGCGCGCACCTGCGCGACGGCGCCGAGCGCTTCTCGCGGCGCGGGCAAACCGCCGGCGCGCGCTGGGCCGAGTTCGCCGCCCGGCTCAGCATCGCCCACGCCGACTTCGGCGACGCCGCCGCGTACGCCGCGCTGGCCCAGCGCGTCGCCGCGCTCGAGCAGCAGTGGGGTCGCCCGGCCAACCGCATGTTCTACCTGGCCACGCCGCCCGCGCTGATGCAGACCATCGCCGAGCGCCTGGACGGCGCCGGGCTCACCGCCGACCGCGCCCGCAGCCGCGTGGTGTTCGAGAAGCCGTTCGGCCACGACCTGGCCTCGGCGCGCGAGCTCGACCGCGCGCTCACCGCGATCTTCGACGAGCGCCAGATCTACCGCATCGACCACTACCTCGGCAAAGAGACGGTGCAGAACATCCTGGCGTTTCGCTTCGCCAACGCCTTCTTCGAGCCGCTGTGGGACCGGCGCTACATCGACCACGTGCAGATCAGCGTGGCCGAGCAGGTGGGCGTCGAGCACCGCGGCGGCTACTACGAGCACGCCGGCGCGCTGCGCGATATGATCCAGAACCACCTGTTTCAGCTGCTGTGCCTGATCGCGATGGAGCCGCCGGTGTCGTTCGAGGCCGAAGAGGTGCGCAACAAGAAGCTCGACGTGCTGCGGGCCGTGCGCCCGATCGCGCCCGACGACGTCGACCGCGCGGCGGTGCGCGGCCAGTACGGCGCCGGCCAGGTCGGCGGCGCCGCCGTGCCGGCCTACCGCGCCGAGCCCGGCGTCGCGCCCGACTCGCGCACCGAGACGTACGCCGCGCTGCGCCTGTTCGTCGACAACTGGCGCTGGCAGGGCGTGCCGTTCTACCTGCGCACCGGCAAGCGCCTCGCCGAGCGCACCTCGGAGATTGCGATCCAGCTGCGCGCCGCGCCGCACCAGCTGTTCCCCGCCGGCGTGGCCGGCGAGTGGCAGCCCAACCGGCTGGTGATCAACATCCAGCCCGCCGAGGGCATCTTGCTGCGTTTTCAGGCCAAGCAGCCCGGCCTGAATATGCACCTCGGCCCCGAAGATATGCGCTTCACCTACAAAGAGGCCTTCGACACCGAGTCGCCCGAGGCCTACGAGACGCTGCTGCTTGACGTGATGCAGGGCGACGCGACGCTGTTCATGCGCGCCGACCAGGTCGAGGCCGCCTGGGCGATCGTGATGCCGGTTCTCGACCGCTGGGCCGCCAGCCCGCCGCTCGACTTTCCAAACTACGCTGCCGGCAGCTGGGGCCCCGAGGCCGCCGAGGCGCTGCTCGCCGCCGACGCGCGCCGCTGGCTGCTGCCGACGTTCGACACGCCCGACGCCGCGCCGGGCAGCGCCGCCTAGCTGAAAGAGCGCCGTCGCAGAGGCCGCGGCTGTGGCACATGCCTCGTGGCGGCGCGTGAGCTGCAGGCGTGCCCTGAGGCATGCGCGCAGGGCTTTCAGGCCGGCACGGCGCTTTTGATCCAACCCGCAGCGCGTATTTGACGCCGGCCCGAACTGGCACTACACTACGCTGCGATCCGCACCAACAAGAGGAGCACCAGCATGCCCAAGCAGCTTGTGGTGGCCGCGAACGGCCCCAAGGCCGGCGGCGCCTACTCGCCCTGCCTGCGCGCCGGCGACTTTGTGTTTGTCGCCGGCCAGGGCCCGAACGACCCGGCCACCGGCCAGGTCGTCGGCACGACGATCGAGGAGCAGACCGAGCGCACGCTTGAGAATGTCAAGCTGCTGCTCGAGGCCGCCGGCGCCAGCATGGCCGACGTGGTGAAGGCCACCGTGCACCTGAGCGACCTGTCGCTGTTCCCGCGCTACAACACCGTGTACGCGCGCTACTTCCCCGACCCCAAACCGGTGCGCACGACGGTCGGCAGCCAGCTGCTGGGCATCCTGGTCGAGATCGACGTGATCGCCTACGTCGGCGAGTAGCCTATGTTCGACCTGCTGATCAAAGGCGGCGAGCTGATCGACCCCGGCGGCGAGCGCGCGGGCCAGCTCGACCTGGCGGTCGCCAACGGGCGCGTCGCGGCGGTCGACCGCGACATCCCGGCCGAGGCGGCGGCGCGCGTGGTCGACGCATCCGGCCAGTACGTCACGCCCGGCCTGGTCGACCTGCACACCCATATCTTCCACCGCGTCAGCTTCTGGGGTATCGACCCTGCGCCGGTCGCCGCGCGCTCAGGCGTCACCACCTGGCTCGACGCCGGCTCGGCCGGCGCCTACGGCCTGGCCGGGTTTCGCGAGTACATCGCGCGGCCATCGGCGCTGCGGCTGTACGCGCTGCTGAACATCTCGGCAATCGGGCTCACCGGCATCACCGGCGAGCTGGCCAACCTCGACTACTGCGACGCCGGCCTGTGCGCGCGCGTGATCGAGCGCAACCGCGACCTGGTGCGCGGCGTCAAGGCGCGGATCGATCGCTACACGCTGGGCGCCAGCGGGCTCGAGCCGCTGCGCCGCGCGCGCGAGGTGGCCGACGCCTGCGCCCTGCCGCTGATGGTGCATATCGCGATCGGCCCGCCGGCGATCGAAGAGGTGCTCGCGTACCTGCGGCCCGGCGACATCCTGACGCACTGTTGCACCGGCCACAGCATGCGCCTCGTCGACGACGCGGGCGCGCTGCTCGAGGTGGCCCGGCGCGCCTGGGACGCGGGCGTGATCATGGACCTCGGGCACGGCGGCGGCTCGTTCGCCTTCGCCACGGCCGAGGCGTTTGCGCGCGCCGGCCGCTGGCCCGACGTGATCTCGTCGGACATTCACCAGCTGAGCATTGGCGGGCCGATGTTCGACCTGCCGACGTGCATCAGCAAGCTGCTGGCGCTGGGTATGCCGCTGCGCGAGGCGATCGGCGCCGCCACGGTTCGACCGGCCACGGCACTGCGCCTGGGCGACGGCCTCGGCACGCTGCGTGTCGGCGCGCCGGCCGACGTGGCGCTGTTCCGGCTTGAGCAGGGGCGCTTCCCGCTCTACGACGTGGCGATGGAGATGCGCGAGGGCCGCCAGCTGCTGCGCAACACGCTCACCATCCTCGGCGGCAGCGAGCTGCCACGCCTGCCCGAGGCCGAGCCCGCGCCCTGGGCCGAGCCCACCGCCGACCAGCGCGCGCTGGCCGAGCGCGGCCACACCCCCGACATGCTGGCAGCCCAGCGAGCAGAGCTATGAGCGCCACACACCACCTGCCGCACGCAACCGTCGCGCGCGCGCCGGCCGCCTGGCCCGCCGGCGACTTCACGGCATGGCCGTGGCACGAGCTCGCGCCGCTACCGGCGTTTATCTGCGCCGACGGCGGCGAGCCGGCCACCTGGCAAACAACGGTGCGGCTGTGCTACGACGACGCGGCGCTGTACGTGCGCTTCGACTGCGACGACGCCGACATCTGGGGCAGCTACACCGAGCGCGACGACCCGCTGTACGACGAAGAGGTGGTCGAGCTGTTCTTCGCGCCCGGCCCGGCCACGCCCACGCGCTACGCCGAGATCGAGATCAGCCCGAACGGCGTGCTGTTCGACGCGCTGATCGACAACCCCAGCGGCCTGCGCGCCGACCTGCGCGCCGACACCAGCTGGGATCCGGCGGTGCGCGCGCACGCCTGGCGCGACGACGCGGCCGGCCGCTGGGGCGCGCTGCTGGCGCTGCCGTGGGCCGAGATTGCGCCCGGCGTCGAGCCGCCGCCGGTGTGGCGCGCCAACTTCTTCCGCATCGAGCGCCCGCGCGGCGGCAGCCCCGAGTTCAGCTGCTGGTCGCCTACCTACAGCGCGCCGGCCGACTTCCACCGGCCCGCGCTGTTCGGCACGCTGGCGCTGGACGTGTAGGTCGCTTCCGCCGAGGGCACCAGCGCCACCGCAGAAGACGTGTAGCTCGCATCCACCAAGGGCACCAGCGCCACCGCAGAAGACGTGTAGTTCGCTTCCGCCGAGGGCAAGCCACCCGCAGAAAAGGGAAAGCCATGCAGCTGCAAGGGAAAGTCGCGCTGGTCACCGGCGCGGCGCGCGGGATCGGCCGGGGGATTGCGCTGTGCTGCGCAGCCGAGGGCGCCGACATAGTGGCCAACGACCTGCCGCCGCACACCGGCGCGGCCGACGCCGCCGACACCGCCCGCGCGGCCGAGGGGCTGGGGCGCCGCGCGCTGGCGCACTACGCCGACGTATCGGACCGCGACCAGGTAGCGGGGCTATTCGCGGCGGCGGCCGGCGCGCTTGGCCGCATCGACATCGTCGTCGCCAACGCGGCGATCTCGATCCGCGAGCCGACGGTGGACGCGCAGTGGGAGCACGTGCGCCGCACGATCGAGGTGGCGCAGTTCGGGGTATACCACACCTGCCAGGCCGCCGCGCGGCAGATGCTCGCGCAGGGTGGCGGCGGCAAGATCATCATCATCGGGTCGGTGCTGGCCGAGCTGCCGCTGCCCACCAGCGCGCCGTACAACATGGCCAAGGCGGCGATCAACCACCTCGCGCGCACGCTGGCGATCGAGCTGGCCGGGCAGCGCATCAACGTCAACGTGATCAACCCCGGCTTCATCGACACGCCCGGCGAGCGCGCGTTTGCCAGCGAAGAGCAGATCGCCGAGTTCGGCCGCAGCGTGCCGTGGGGCCGCGCCGGCACCCCCGACGACATCGGGCGCGCCGCAGTCTTCCTCGCCAGCGCCAACGCCGACTACATCACCGGCGCGGCGCTCACCGTCGACGGCGGCTTCAAGCTGCGCATGCCATAAGCGGGCGGGGCGGCAGTGCCGCCCCGCCCGCTGTTGGGCCGCCGAATTGTCGCCATCGCGGGGGCGCTAGTGGCCGCCCTCGCTCTGGCGCGCCTTCTGCGCCTCGATCAGGCTCTGCGCCAGGTGCGTCGGCACATCCTCGAAGTGATCGAACTGCATCGAGAAGCGGCCACGGCCCTGCGTCAGCGAGCGCAGGTCGGTCGCGTAGCGCTGGATCTCGGCCAGCGGCGCGGTCGCGTTGATCGTCGTGCGGCCGCTGCCGTCGGGCAGCATGCCCAGCACCCGCCCCCGGCGCGTCGTCATATCGCTCATGATATCGCCGGAGAACTGGTCGGGAACGACGATCTCGAGCGCGTAGATCGGCTCCATGATCACCGGGTTGGCCTTGTGCGCCGCGAGCTTGAAGGCCTCGTGGCCGGCGATCTTGAACGCGATCTCTTTGCTGTCGACCGGGTGCATCTTGCCGTCGAACAGCGTCACGCGCACGTCGACCATGTGGTTGCCCGAGACGACGCCCTCGGCCATAGCGTCGCGCACGCCCTTCTCGACGGCCGGGACAAACGTCCGGTCGATCACGCCGCCGACGATCGCATTCACGAACTCAAGCGGGTCTTCGCGCTCGGGGTTGGGCTCAAGCGGCTCGATGCGGATGGTCACGTCGCCAAACTGCCCGGCGCCGCCGGTCTGCTTCTTATGGCGGTACTGCGCCTCGGCCTTGCCGCGGATCGTCTCGCGGTAGGCCACGCGCGGCAGCTCAAGCTCGACATCGACGTTGAACTTGCGCTTCATGCGCTCGGCGATGATCTGCAGGTGCGGCTCGCCGAGGCCGGCGATCACCGTGTCGCCGCTCTGCGCGTCGCGCGAGACCTGCAGCGTCGGGTCTTCCTCGACGACATTGTGCAGCGCCCCGCCGAGCCGGTCGAGGTCGGCGCGCGTCTTGGGCTTGACCATCGCCCAGTAGGAGGGCGCAGGGAACGTGATCGGCACGAGCTGCAGCGGCCGGTCGTGGCTGCACAGCGTGTCGTTGGTGGCCACGTCCACCAGCTTGGTCACGACGCCGATATCGCCAGGCCCGAGCGCGGGCACGGAAATCTGCTCTTTGCCGCGGATCATGTACACCTGGCCGATGCGCTCGTCTTTGCGGGTGCGCGGGTTAAAGAGCGACGAGTTTGCGTGAAGCTCGCCGCTGAACACGCGCACAAACGAGATCTTGCCGTAGGGGTCGACCAGCGTCTTGAACACCAGCGCGCTGAACGGCTCGGACACAGCCGGCTTCAGCACGGCCGGCTTGCCGCTGAGCAGATCGGTGGCGGTAGCCGTCTTGCGCGCGGCCGACGGGAAGCTATCGAGGATGCCGTCGAGCAGCTGCGCGGTGCCGTGGGCCTGGTCGGCCGCGCCGCAGAACACCGGCACGATCGAGCCATTAGCGATGCCGGCGCGCAGGCCGCGCTGGATATCGTCGGGCGAGAGCGCGTCGGCGCCGCCCTCAAGGTACTTCTCGATCAGGTCGTCGTTGGTCGCGGCGATCTTATCGATCAGCTTCTCGCGCCACTCCTGCTCGAGGCCCACCATGTCGGCGGGGATCTCGGCCTCGACAAACGAGCCGTCGTGCTTATCGGCGATCATCCAGGCGCGCTGGCGGCGCAGCGAGATAATGCCCTTGAACTCGCGCTGCGAGCCGATCGGGATCTGCATGGGGATGACCGCGTCGTCGAGCAGCTGCTGGGCCTGCTCGACCGTGCGGAAAAAGTTCGCGTTCTCGCGGTCGAGCTTGTTGATAAACAGAATGCGCGGCACGTTGGCGGCCTTGGCGGCCTCCCAGGTCATCTCGGTGCCGACCTCCACGCCGCCGGCGGCGTCGAGCACAATTACCGCACCGTCGATCACGCGCATGGCCGAGGCAACCTCGCCGGCGAAATCGGCATAGCCCGGCACATCGATCAGATTGATCTTATCGTCTTTCCACTCGACCGGGGCGACGCTCAGGTTGATCGACATGCGGCGCTTCTGCTCGTCCGGGTCGTAGTCGCTGACGCTATTGCCGTCTTCGACGCGGCCCGCGCGGGAGATGGCCTTGGCGGTGAGCAACAGCGCCTCGGTGAGCGTGGTCTTCCCGCTGCCGCCGTGGCCGAAGAGTCCAATATTATGGATCTTCTCGGGTCCGTAGGATCGCATCAGGTCCTCCTTGACAGAGCGAAGGTGACAATGGCGCGGAGCAAGCGTGTGCAAGCGGAAAAGTCGGGCGGCTCGATTGCGCGCACAGGCAGGCGCCATGCGGCGATGAGCGCAGGTTGAGGTGTGCGGCTGGCGTCCTCCGTCTACAACGTCAGGTCGTGCTCGATCCGCTCCCTGTGGGGTTAAGTCAGTATTATAAACATTTTCGGGGTGCGGTCAACCGCGCGGCCACAGCCCGAGCGCGCGCGCTGGTGGCGGTTTCGCTATACCGCAGGGCAGTTTCACAACCAGGAACTTGACGCCGATCGGCAGCGCGGTACAATATGCGGCTGGCACGCTCATTGCTCAGTGAAACGAGAGGAACGATGAAACAACAAAACAGCGACATGCTCTTTCTTGCCGGGCTCTTTGCCGGCGCGGTGGTGGGCGCCGCCGCCGCTGCGCTGCTGGCGCCGCGCAGCGGCGCCGAGACGCGCGAGCAAGTGGCCGAGCGCGGGATCGAGCTGAAGAACCGCGCCGAGGATGCCGTCCAGCGCGCGCAGCAGGTCGCCACCGACGCGGTGGCCAAGGTGCAGGTCGCCGCGAAAGATCTGATCGCCCAGCCGCCGGCCGGCGAGCCGCTGAACGACGGCGGAGGGATCTGATGCGACTGCGCTGGTTTGCAATTGGCGCGCTGCTGGGGCTGCTGCTGGCGCCGGCCAGCGGCCGCGACACCTGGCGCCGCCTGCGCGACGGGCTGGCCCGCGCGATCGATGCGGGGCTGCGGATCGGCACGTAGCCTACGAGCACGGCGAATATGGCACTCTAACGCGGTTCTAATACCGCCGGCGCGGCCCGATGCTATAATGGAACCGCCACACTGTGTGGCACGGGCTCGCTGAGGAGAAGCTGCTATGCCATTCCTGTTCAACTTCCAATATATGATCTTTATGCTGCCGGCGATCGCGCTGGCGCTGTTCGCGCAGTGGAAAGTCTCGTCGACATACAAGAAGTACTCGCAGGTGCGCAACCTGCAGGGCCTCACCGGCGCCGACGTGGCGCGCACGCTCATGCGCAACGAGGGCCTGGAGTATGTGCAGGTCGAGATGATCCCGGGCGACCTGACCGACCACTACGACCCGCGCGGCAAGGTGATGCGCCTGTCGGCCGGCTCGGCCCAGACGCCCTCGGTGGCCGCGATGGCGGTGGTGGCGCACGAGCTTGGCCACGCGCTGCAAGACAAGCAGGGCTATTTCTGGCTGCAGCTGCGCTCGGGGATCGTCGGGGCGGCGAACATTGGCTCGAGCTTCGGCACTATTCTGGTATTTATCGGCCTGATGCTCGGCGCTGCCGCAGGGCGCGGCGGCACGATCGGCTTTACGATCGCGCTGGCCGGCCTGGTGCTGATGAGCGCGGCGGTGGTGTTCTCGCTGGTGACGCTGCCGGTCGAGCTGAACGCGAGCGCGCGGGCGCGCGAGATGCTGATGCGCGCCGGCCTGGTGACGACCACCGAGGCTGACGGCGTGCGCGCGATGCTGAACGCCGCAGCGCTCACGTATATCGCCGGCGCGGCGCAGGCGGTGATGCAGCTGCTGTACTTCGCCAGCCTGATCCTGGGCGGCCGGCGGCGCTGATCGGCCGGGATCGCGCGCGGAACCATCGCACACAGATGCAAAGAAAGGTGCGCTCGCCTTTGGCAGAGCGCACCAGCTGCGTAAGCCCTCGTCCTACCGCTGAAGGAAGATCGAGAGAGGATCGCATGAACGACGACACCAAGCGACGGATTGTGTATGGCATTCTCAGCCTGGTGCTGAGCGCGCTGGCGACGCGCCTGGCGCTGTACCTCACCAACAAGCTGCTCGGCGAGCCCGAGGAAAGCGCGCTGGCCTAGCTCGCGGCTACCTTCTGCTCGGCCGGCAGGCCAGCCACGCGCGCCTGCAGGCGCTCGCGGTAGATGCCCCAGTACTCGCTGGGCAGCAGCTCGCCGATCCGCAGCATCACCTCGTCGGTCAGCTCGGCCATGCGATCCATGGGGATCTTGGCGTTGGGCTGGAGGCCCACGTAGTACGGCGGGCCGATCTTCAGCCGAATAGGCGCGCGCCGCGCCGCGCCGGCCAGGCCACGCTCGGTGCCCCACACCGCAACCGGCACAATCGGAACCTCCGTGCGCACCGCCAAGCGCACCGCGCCGCCGCGCCCCTCGATCAGCCCGCCGTCGCGGCTGCGGTGGCCCTCCGGAAACACGATCAGCACGGCGCCGCTCTTCAGCGCATCTTCGGCCGCGTCCATGGCGGCCATGTCGCGCTTGCCGCGCTTGATCGGGATCACCTGCATCTGCCTCAGCCACCACGTTACCACGGGGTTGAGGAACATCTCGATCTTGGCGATCCACCACGGCCGGTGCGAGAGCGGCAGCGACGCGCCCAGAATGTGGATATCGGTCCAGTGAATATGATTCACCACGACGATCATGCCCTGCCCACGCGGCGGCAGATTCTCGACCCCCTCAACCTTCCAGTTCCACCACACCCGCCGAACGATGTTTAACGGTAGCCAGATGCAAAAGTACATAAACGCGCCGAGCATTGGTTCCCCTCCAGAACAGACACGCAGCCAGTATCATCCGCCCACTCCGAGCCGCAGGCTGTACACAAGGTGCCCGCCCAGCCAGCCGTCGAGCGCCACCAGCGCCAGCCCCAGCCCCAGCCGTACCAGGTAGCCCCGCCGCGCCTGCGTGTCGTCGAGCACGCCGGGGTTGCGGCGGCGCTGCTGCCAGGCTTGCCAGTAGACGACGAGTATCAGCACGCCCACCAGCGCGTGCGCGTTGATCCAGCCGAGGGCATCGCCGCGCGGGTTTGCGGCCGCCAGCAGCTGCCGCCCGGCGTCGAGCGTGCCGGCGGCGATCGCCAGCAGCGTGCCGAGCCAGCCAAGCCACAGGCAGTGAAACGCGGCGACCTCGTAGCCGCGATCGCCGCGCCGCAGGTACAGCGCTGTCAGGATGATATTGCCGACCAGCAGCCCGATCGGCAGGTGCACAGTGAGCGGGTGGAATGGGTACATACCACAGTATACCACGACCTGCCGGCGCGCCTCGCCGCTGCTGTAGGGTGGCGCTGACGCCGCCCTACCACTGCTGCCGGCTGATCACCGGTAGCCAGAAAACCCAAGGCGGCCGGCGCGGCACGGCCTGAACCGGCACGATCACGCGCTCGCGCAGCGGATCGCTACTGCTGATCTCGATGCGCGCCCGCTGCGGCAGCGACTGCGGCCAGCCCCAGCGCAGCGTGGCGGTGAGCGTCTGCTCGGCGGCGGGCTGCACCGCGCCCTGGGCAGCCGATAGCGTGAGCCACTGAGCGGGGGCCGCCTGCGGGCGCAGCTCGATTGCCAGCCCGGAATGCAGCGGCGCAGCGCTGCCGCAGCCGATCTGCTGATAGTCGAGAAAGGTGCGCTGCAGCCCCACCGCCACCACCTGCGGGGCCGCCGGCACCGCGCGGTACTGGTAGACGATCCGGCCATCCGCGTGCAGCAGCACCTGAAAGCTATACGCGCTGCCGGATGCGTCGCCGCGCAGCCGCACCTGCTCGTAGCTCAGCACAAACGTCCGGCCCTGATCGAGCGTAGCATAGTGCACCGCCCCACCGGCGGCAAGGTCGACATCCGCGCGAAATGGCGCGATCTCGAAAAAGCTGAAGCCAATATCGGGGAAGCAGCCCGACGCAAGGGCTGTGTAGCTGGCCGGCGGCGTGCTGAAGGCCAGAAAGCCGTCGGCGGCGACGACCGTGTCGGTGAATGTGCCGTTGTAGAACGGGAACTCAAAGCCCAGCGGCACATCCTTTTGATAGCGCGCCTTGCTGAAATCCAGCGTGGCGGCAGTGTTGGGCAGCTGCCGCCAGCTGTACGCCGGGCCGCCAGGCTCGTCGCTGCGAAACGCGCCAAACGCGTCGGGCAGCACGCGCGCATGAAATTGGAGCGGACGCGCGCCACTGTTCGCGATGCTGATGCCAAAGCTGCGGCTCTCGCCAAATGCCAGCTCGGCCGAGATCGGCGTGCTGCCGACGACGGCGCGCGGGTAATCGGGCAGCAGCGCAATATCCGGCAGCTGAAGGTCGCCGCTGACGGTGATCAGGCGCTCGGCGCTGGCGAACGATGGCGCCGATGCCTCGAGCTGGTACACGCCAGGCGCCAGCGTCAGCGCGAACTCGCCTTGCGCGCCGGTGGCAACCGGCTGCGCCGCGCGCACGCCCACCGTAGCAGCCAGCGGCGCGCCGCTCTCGGCGCTCAACACGCGCCCGGTCACCAGCGCCTGCGTTTGAATCGCCGCAACCGTTAGGGTGATATCGATCGCGGTTGGCGTGCTGGTGGGCGACGCGAACAGCTGTACCCGCGCGTGGTACACGCCCGGCCCAGCCACGCGCCCCGAGTCGACACGGATCTGAAGCGCGGCGCTGGCGCCCGGCCCGATCGCCGCAGGCGCGGCCTCGACGCTCAGCCAGGCGATATCGGGGCGGGCGCGCTGCACTGCGGCGTACGCATCGACACGGCCGTAGCCATACACATTATTTGGCGCGCCGGGCTGGTCGCCGCAGCTGGTGTCGCCGATCGCGCGCGCGCTGGCGCGCAGCAGATCGACAGTGGCGTCATAATCGCCGACAAGGTTTGGGTTGGCCGACCAGAGCAAGGCGACCAGCCCAGCCACCTGGGGCGTAGCCATCGAGGTGCCCTGCAGCACGCGGTAGCTCTCGCCGTCGCCGGGCGCGGTGGAGAGAATGCCAGGGCTACCGCCCGGCGCCATGAAATCGGGCTTGCGGCGGCCGTCGGCGGTGGGGCCGCGCGCGCTGAACGAGGCCGCCAAGTCGTTCTGGTCGGTCGCGCCAATGCCCAGCACGTCGGGGTAGTCGCCGGGCGAGTTAATCGAGCGGCAGGCGCTGCCGCTGTTGCCGGCCGCGAATAGCGGAAAGATGCCGGCAGCGCGCCAGGCTGCGGTATACCCGGCGTACCAGCTGTCGCCGCCGCCAGCCGACCAGGAGTTGTTCACGATCATGGGGCGCAGGTCGGGCCGCGGGCTGCGGCCGTCGAGGTCGGTCGGCGCCAGCAGCCACTGCGCGGAGCTGATCAGGTCGACCTCGCCGCAGTTGGACGAGGCGCAGCCTTGCGCCGCGATCCAGCTGGCCTCAGGCGCCACGCCGACGGCGGGGCGCGTGGTTGTGCCGGCGCCGCTGGCCACCATCGAGCCCATGGTGTGCGTGCCGTGGCCGTGCGGGTCGGCCGGCGCGCGATTGAGGCCCTTCGGATCGAACCAGCTATAGTTGTGGTCGTAGCTGGCGGCGCCGCGCCAGCCGCGATACTGGCGGGCCAGCGCGGGGTGATCGAAGCGCACGCCGGTGTCGATATTCGCCACCACGATGCCACGGCCGGCCACGCCAAAATCGCGCCACACCCGGTCGACGCCAATTTTACGCAGGTTCCAGCAGATCGGGTTGCCGGGGTCGTCGGGCGAGCAGCGTGCATCGGCGGCGATCTGCGCGGTGGCCGCGGCCGGCAGCGCGGCGATGTGGTTGGCGCGCACCAGCGCGACATCGGCGCGCGCGGCCAGCGCCTGGGCATCGGCCAGGCCGCCGCGCACCAGCACGGCGTTGGCCACCCAGAATGGCCGGTAGGCCAGGCCGCGCGCGGCCAGTTCGGCGCGCAGCCCGCGCTGCGAGCGCTCGGCGTAATCGCGCAGCGTCGCGTACACATACTGGCCGCGCGCGTTCCAGTCGCGGATCTGGTAGGCCGCCGCGAGGTCGGCCTGGTCGCGCAGGTAGATCATGAAATCGGCGCGCGCCGCCGGGTCGGCCAGCTCGCGCGCAAGCTGCGGGTCGACACGGCCGGGCTGCTGCGGCAGCGCCACACGCGTGGCGCCGGCCGCGGGTGGCGCGGCCGGCGCGGCGGCAAACACCGGGTTAGCCTCCAGCACAGTCGGCGCCAGCACCGAGGCCGTGTTGTTGGTAATCGTCACGGTCTGGCTGGTGCTCGCGCCCAGCGGCAGCGCCAGCGCGAGCGCCGGCGGGTCGGCCGACAGTGGATCGCTGGTGGCGGCGCGCACGGCGGCGCGTGGGGCAGCGGCGAAGATCCAGAGCCAGAGCAGGGTCAGCGCGGCGAGCATGGAGCGGCGACGTGCGCGATAAGTCATGGCGGTGGGTTCTCCCGAGCGTTGGTGATGCAGCTCGCGGCGGGGCGAATGCCTATAGCGGAGCCTAGAGCGATTGAGCGTGGAGCGTAGAACAATCGGCCATCCTGGTGCGCTCCGGGGCCGCCCCACAGGCTCACTGCCTCTGCTCTTGGCCATAGAAGCATAGCATCGGGCTATGGGCGTGTCAAGAATATGGCAAACACTCATCCAGCATTCAGGGGAGCGCCGCCGCCTATATGCTATGATATGACACAAGTTACGCGTTGCCCTCCCGCGTGGGAGGTTTGGAGGGCTCGTGCAACGTCTTTCGACCCCTTCCCCTACCCCCTAGGGGAAACACATCTGGCTTTGTGGTGCGGTCGCGACGGCGACCGCACCCAGGCCAATCAACTCCCCCTCTCCCGCGCGCGGGAGAGGGGGGTAAGGGGGGTGAGGGCCGACGTTGCACGAGCCCTGGGAAGTTTTCAGGGGCGGCAAAGCCGCCATCGAACCCCCACCGCGTCGCTCGTGTGATATGACGACTACAAACGCATACCCAGGATTTACGATATGCCTGAACAGAGAGCCCGGCGCGCGCTGGCCGCGCTGGTGGCTGCGCTGGCGATCGGGCTGCCGGGGCTGGCGCTGGCCCACGGCGGCCACACCGGCCCGGCGCAGACCTTCACGCAAGATATAGGGCCGTACACCATCGCGATCACCGTCGAGATCCCCTCGGGCGCGCCCGCGCCGCTGTACCTCAATGTGGCGCCGCTCGACGACATGGGCGGCACGACAATGCGCTTCCGGGCGGTGCCGCGCGGGCAATCGTTCGCGGGCGCGCCCGAGGCCGAGCTGCAGGGCCTGACCGGGCCGCAGGGGATCTACTACACGCAGCTCGCCGTCGATCGCATGGGCGAGTGGGAGCTGGAGGCGCGCGTCGACGGGCCGAAGGGCGGCGGGGCGGCGCGCATTCCGTTTACGATCGAGGCGCCTGCGCTGGCGCCCGGCTCGCTCGGGCTGTTCGTGGCGCTGGGCGGGCTGGTGCTGGCGATGATCGCCAGCATCGCCGTGGCGGCGATCAGCCAGCGGCGCGGTCGCCCGGCGCCGGGCTGGCTGAGCTGGGCGATCGGCCAGGCAATGTTCGCCTGCCTGATCGCCGCGCTGATCTTTGGCGGGCAGCAGTTCAGCGCGATGATCCAGAGCGCGCAGGCGGCTAGCGGCGCGGTGGCCGCCACCGCAGGCCGGCCGCACGCCAACCTGAGCGTGCGCACCGCGCCGGCCGCGCCGCTGGCCGGGCAGCCGATCACGCTGACGCTTGACCTGAGCGATGGCTCGACCGGGCTACCGGTAGAGGATCTGATCGCCCACCACGACGCACTGCTGCACCTGGTGGTGATCAGCCAGGACGGCGGTTTCTACAGCCATACTCACCCGCCGCGCAGCGCGCCGGGCCGCTTCAGCGCGGCGCTGGCACCCGATCGGCCGGGGCGCTACACGGTGTACGCCGAGATCGAGCGACGCGACAGCGGCACCCAGGTGCTGGCGCGCGATTTCGAGGTAGGTGGGGCGGCCACGGCTGCCCCGCCGCAGTTCGCGGGCCTGGGGCCGCGGGAGGCCGGCGGAATGCAGGTGAACGTCGCGTCGTCGACGAGCGAACCGAAGGCCGGCAGGCAGGCGACCTTCACCTTCAGCTTCAGCAGCGGCGGCAAGCCGGTGGACGACTTGCAGCCGTGGTTGGGGATGGGCGGCCACATGATCGCGCGCAGCGACGACGGCGCGATCTTTGCGCATATTCACGCGGTTGGCCCCATGGCGCCGGCCGGCCTGATCGGCACCGGCGTCAACTACGGCCCGGATATTCGCTTTGTGTACACATTCCCGCAGCCCGGGCGCTACCAGATCTGGGGCCAGTTCCGCCACGCCGGGCAGATCGTCACCGTGCCGCTGGCGGTGGATGTCAAGTAATACAAGGAGCTGTATGCGACGGCTGATGGGCATGATCGCGGGCGTGCTGCTGATCGGCGCGCTGCTGGCAGGGTGTGGCGACAGCGGCTTCACGCAGAGCGCCGAGACCGGCAGCTACAAGGTGCAGCTGTCGCTCGACGATACGCGCTTTGGCGAGCGCACCGCCACGATCGAGGTGCGCGACAAATCGGGCAAGGCCGTGCAGGCCGATGCCGTCGTGCTGGCGCCGCTGATGGAGTCGATGGGCATGGTCTCGCCCGAGCAAGCCGCGCAGCCGCTAGGCGACGGGCGCTACCAGGCCAAGGGCGAGTTCTTCAACATGCTTGGCGAGTGGGAGGTCGACGTGCGCGTCTCGCTTGGCGGCAACGACGAGGTGGCGCGCTTCAAGGTACCGGTGAACGCGCAGTAGCGCGCCTAGCTCGCCGCAAACAGCAGCTCGGCGAGCCGATCGGCGATCGTCGCAACATCGGCCGTTTCGATATTGCTGAGCACAATCACCGTTGCGCGGTCGTCGGGGAAGCGCACGAGCACGCTGCGGAAACCCGGCAGCAGCCCGCCATGCCAGAGCGCGCTATGGCCGGCGCGGCGCGAGATATGCCAGCCATAGCCATAATCGTACTCGCCGTCGGCGTCGCGCACGTGCACGCGCGGCGCGAACAGCTCGGCGCGCGCGGCGGCCGGCAGCAGCTGATCGGTGTAGAGCGCCTGATCGTAGCGGTACAGATCCTCGGCGGTGGCATACAGCCCGCCCGCAGCATAGGCCGAGTCGATGTTGTTGTAGTCGGCCAGCGTGCTCACGGTCGAGTAGCCGGTGGCGCGGTTCTTCAGCACCAGCGAGCTATGATCGAGCCCGGTATCGCGCATGGCCAGCGGCTCGAGAATGCTGGCCTTGAGGAACTCCTCGTAGCTTTGGCCGGCGGCGCGCTCGATCACATAGCCCAGCAGCCCGTAGCCCAGGTTGCTGTAGCTATACGTGCTACCGGCTTCGGTCACCAGCGGCGCATCGTGAAAGAACTGCGTGATCGTCTCGATCGTGGTGGAGATCGTCATCGAGGCGCGCAGTGGCGGGCGCGGGCAGCCGGGGCAGTTGCTCACGTCGGGGATGCCCGACGTATGCGTCAGCAGGTGCGCCAGCGTCACCGGCTGCCAGGCAGGCGGGCAGTCGGGCAAAAAGCGGCACAGCGACTCGCCGAGGCTGAGCTTGCCGCGCTGCTGAAGCTGCGCCAGCGCCAGGCTGGTGAACGTCTTGGTGATCGACGCGACGCGGAACTTTGTCTGCGGCGCGGCGGCCACGCCAAACTCAATGCTCGCGAGCCCATAGCCCCGGCTCAACAGCACCTGCCCGCCGCGCGCCAGCAGCACCGCCCCGCTGAAGTCGCCGCGCTCGGACAGCGGGGCGAGCAAGGCATCGGCCTGGCGCGCAAGGCCGGAGGCTGGCGTAGGCGTACCGTCTACGGCGCGCGGCGCGCTGGTGCAGGCAGCCAGCAGCAGCGCGCCGAGCAGCAAATACATCCATCGGAAGCGCATAGGCAGCTCCTCGTGGCCGTGCCGCCGCGCTATGCGCGCTGGCGCAGCGCCTCGATCACCGCCGCGAAGTCGTCGTCGTTGTGGCCGAGGTTGCGGGCCAGGCGGTATAGCTCGCGCGCGGCGGCGACGGTGGGCATAGGCACGCCAAGCTCGTCGGCGGCGCGCAGGGCGTACGTCGCGTCCTTGTGCATCCAGCGCAGCGCGAAGTTGGTATCGGCGTAGCTGTGGGCGACCATCATACCGATCTTGCTCTTGACAATCGGGCTGCCAGGCGCGCCGTTGGTGATCAGCGCGACCACCTGGGCGCTATCGAGGCCAGCGCGCTCGGCCAATGCCATCCCCTCGGCCAGCGCGGCCGTCTGCACCGCGCCCATTAAGTTATTGATCAGCTTCATGGTAGCGCCGGCGCCGCTGGGGCCGAAGTGGATGATCTGCTGGCTCACCGCCGCGAGCGCCGGGCGCGCCTGCTCGATCGCCCCTGCGTCGCCGCCAACCATAAGCTTCAGCTGGCCGGCCTCGGCCGCGTCTTTGCTGCCCGTCACCGGCGCGTCGAGGAACTTCAGGCCGCGCTCGGCCGCCACCGCGGCTAGCTCGCGCACCCACGCGAGCGACAGCGTGCTGCACTCGACCAGCACCGCGCCGGGCTTGGCGCCGGCAAGCGCGCCGTGCTCGCCGAGCCACACCGCCCGCGAGGCATCATCGTCGCCGACCATCGCGAAGATCACGTCGGCGTCGTGCGCGGCCTCGCGCGGCGTGGGCGCGGCCTGGGCGCCCTGCGCCACAAGCGCGTCGGCCCTGGAGCTCGTGCGGTTGTACACGCTCAGCGGAAAGCCGGCCTTCAACAGATTGATGGCCATGCCATTGCCCATAATGCCCAGGCCAAGTTGCGCTACCCGAATCATCTGTACCTCGCATATCTTCAGCTTTCGATTCCAGCGCCATGATACCATTCCTGGCAATTCAAGGTCAAAAGGCATACCGCAATTTGCAGGGCTGGTGCAGCGTCTTTCGACCCCTCCCCTACCCCCTCCCCCCTCCCCTGTCAGGGGAGGGGTGACACATCTGGCTTTGTGGTATAGATTGTGTTGCACGACGTGGCTTTGCCACGTCGTGCAACACAAAAAGAAATTTGGGGCGGCAAAGCCGCCCCCGAACCCCCACCAAAGTCTAAGCTATCAAGCGAATTTGGTATTATAGCTGATCAGAGGCGCGCCGCAAAAACAATCAGCAGCCAGCAGCGGGGCGGCCCTCGCTACTGGCTGCTGACGACTAGCTGCTGATCGCTACCTGTCCTTTGGCACGATCTCGCGCGGGTCGTGGGAGGCGGGCTTGTCGGCGGTGGCGGCAACGGCCTCGGCGCGCAGGCGGATGTGCAGCTCCTTGAGCTGGCGCTCGTCGACCGGCGAAGGCGCGTCGGTCATCAGGTCGGCGGCCTGCTGGGTCTTCGGGAAGGCCATAACCTCGCGGATAGTGCTCTCGTCGGCCAGCAGCATGGCCAGGCGGTCGATGCCGGGGGCGATGCCGCCGTGGGGCGGCGCGCCGTACTCAAAGGCCTCGAGCATATGCCCAAACTGCGCCTGGGCCGTCTCGCGGCTGATGCCGAGCAGGTCGAAGAGCTTCTGCTGCACCTCACGGCGATGGATACGGATCGAGCCGCCGCCGGCCTCGTAGCCGTTTAAGATCACATCGTACGCCTTGGCGCGCACCTTGCCGGGGTCGCTATCCATCAGCGGCAGATCTTCGTCCTTGGGCGCGGTAAACGGGTGGTGCACGGCGTCCCAGCGGCCCTCGTCGTCGTTCCACTCGACAAGCGGGAAATCGATGACCCAGGCAAACGCCAGCAGGTCGCGGTCGGCCAGCTTGAGGCGGGCGGCAACCTCGCGGCGCAGCTTATCGAGCGCGGCGGCAACGACCTTGGGCGTGTCGGCCACGATCAGCAGCAGGTCGTCGAGCTGGCCGCCCATCCGCGCGACCAGCGCGGCCATCTCGTCGGCGCCGAGCTGCTTGCCAAAGCTCGAGCGGATCTGCTCGGGCGCGGTGCCAGCCTGGAGCGAGGCCCACAGCAGGCCCTTGGCGCCGGCCTGGCGCGCCACATCGGCCAGCTCATCGAGCTGCTTGCGCGAGTAGCCGCCCAGGCCGGGCACGCGGATGCCCTTGACCTGGCCGCCGGCCGCCAGCGCGCTCTGGAACACTGCGAACTGGCTACTCGCCAGCACATCGCCGAGATTGACCAGCTCGAGGCCATAGCGCAGGTCGGGCTTATCCGAGCCGTACCGATCCATCGCCTCGGCGTATGTCAGGCGAGGGAACGGCGCGACCACGCGCTTGTGCGGCGTAACCTCGCGCACCAGCTCGACGAGCAGCCGCTCGATCAGGTTCAGCACGTCCTCCTGCTCGACAAAGCTCAGCTCCATGTCGAGCTGGGTGAACTCGGGCTGGCGGTCGGCGCGCAGGTCTTCGTCGCGGAAGCAGCGCGCGATCTGGAAGTAGCGGTCGTAGCCGGCGACCATCAGCAGCTGCTTGAGCTGCTGCGGGCTCTGGGGCAGGGCGTAGAACTCGCCGGGGTGCACGCGGCTAGGCACCAGGTAATCGCGCGCGCCCTCGGGCGTCGACTTGATCAAGATCGGCGTTTCGATCTCGAGGAAGCCTTCTTTGTCGAGGAAATCGCGGATGAACTTAATGATGCGGTGGCGCAGGATCAGGTTTTTCTGCATGCGCTCGCGGCGCAGATCCAGGTAGCGATACTTGAGGCGCAGCATCTCGTCCTCGCCGCCCTCTTTGCTGATATAGATCGGCGTTGTTTTAGACGGGTTCAGCACCGTAGCGACGCTGGCGCGCACCTCGATCGCGCCGGTGGGCAGCTCGGGGTTGAGCGACTCATCGGGGCGCTTGCCGACGAGGCCGCGCACCTGCAGCACAAACTCCGAGCGCGCCTGGCTGGCGATGGCGTGGGCCTCGGGCGCGGCGGCCGAGTCGAAGACTACCTGGGTGATGCCATAGCGGTCGCGCAGATCGATGAAGATCAGCGGGCCGTGATCACGGCGGCGGTGCACCCAGCCGGCCAGCAGCACCTCCTGGCCGGCGTGCTCGGGCCGCAGCTCGCCGCACGTGTGCGTGCGAAACATGCAATAGCTCCTCTTGCAAGACGAACGACGAACGGCCGCGCCGTAGGGCAGGCCGCCCGCCGCTGAAAAACTGGTCAATCCGGGCTATTATAACACAGGCGCGGCGGCGCGCCCCTGCCGCAGGCTTGCCTGAGCAGGGCGCGCGCAACCTCGTTCGGCCGCGCCGCGCTAGCTCAGCGCGCCAGCGTCACGATCGCCGGCACGCGATCGAACATCCAGAAGCCCACCAGCATGCCCACGATGCTGGCGTGCAGCGCCCACGCCACCGCGATCCAGATCGCGCTGAGCCACCAGCCCACCAGCACGAAGTAGATCGCGCGCAGCAGGAGCGGCCGCTGGCGCGCGCGCTCGAACACCACCTGGCCGGTAGGCGTCAGCATCGCCGCGCCGCGCTGGGGCTTGAGCGTCACCACCTGCGGCAGGCGGTTGAGCATATACAGGCCGATCGGCAGGCCGAGCACGCTGACGCACAGCAGCCATGCCAGCACCGCCCAGATCGCGCTAAACCACCAGCCCACCAGCACGAAGTAGATCGCGCGCACCAGCAGGCTTGCGCCGTCGTCGCGGATGATCACGGGTTGAGCACTCATCGCATTCCTCTCCCGCCCGGCGGGTCTCGCCCACATATCGGCGCCGGGCCTTGCGATGAATAGTACGCTCGGGGCGCGAAAAGGTTGCGCCTACTTCCCCCAGCTGTCGCGCAGCCAGTCGCCGTAGGTGCGCTGGTACACCGCTGCCGTCTCGAGCGCGATCTGGCGCCAGTTGAACATGTCGCGCGCCACGGCCAGGGCGTTGGCCACGCGCGTGCGCGACCACTCGGGGTGGCGCAGGGTATGCAGAATGCCCCACGCCAGCGAGGCCGGGTCGTTGGGATGCACGGTCAGGCCGGTTTCGTGCAGCTTCACCACCTCGGCGAGGCCGCCGGTCTCGGCCACCACCACCGGGCAGCACGCCGCCATGGCCTCAAGCGCCACGATGCCGAACGGCTCGTAGAGCGAGGGGAAAGCGGCGACATCGGCGCAGTGGTACAGCTTATCGCGCTCGTCGTCGGATATAAACCCGGCGAAATTCACCGACGAGACGATGCCCAGCGCCCAGGCGCGGTGCTTGAGGGTATCGAGGTAGGCGCCGGTGCCGGCGATCACCAGGCGGGCGCGCGGGAACGACTCGCGGACGCGCGGCCAGCTGTCGAGCAGCACATGCAGGCCCTTCTCGTACACCAGGCGGCCGACGTAAAACACCAGCGGCTCGTCGTCTTGCGCGTAGCGGCGGCGGAATGCCAGGCGCTCCTCGGCGCTGGCGAACGGGTTAGGGTGGACATACACGCCATTGGCCACTACGTCGATCTTATCGTAGGGCGTGCCGAAGTAGCTATTGACCTGCCTGGCCATGAAGTGCGAGCAGGCGATCGCGCGCCAGGCCTCGTAGGTGAGCCACCACTCGATATGATTGACCTGCTCGGCGTGGCCGCTGCCGATATAGCCGCCCTGGCGGCCGCGCTCGGTGGCGTGGATGGTGGCCACCAGCGGGCGGCGCCAGGCGTGCTTGAGCGATACGCCCGAGTGTGCGGCGAGCCAATCGTGCGAGTGGATCAGGTCGAATGGCCCGATCTCCTCGCGCAGCGAGCGCGCGGCGTACTCCATCAGGCCATTGGTATGCTGAACGTATGAGACAAAGCCATAGGCATCCATATGCGGCGGCTCGACGCGATAGATGTGGATGCCGTCGGCGGTAGTTTCGCGCTTGGCCCCGCCGCGCATTAGCGGCGTCACAATGTGCATCTCGATGCCCTGCTGCGCCAACGCTGGCGCAAGATCCATAATATGCTTGCCCATGCCGCCGACCACATGCGGCGGGTACTCCCAGGACAAGGTCAGAACGCGCATTCCCGTTCCTTTTCAATTACCAGAGGCGGCGGTGAACGCCGCGATTATACCATTTTCTGAGCCGGCGACGTGGCCGGAGGCCCATGCGCCAGGGTGCCGTCAGCGTCGCCCTACCCATGCGCAAAGGCACTATTGTTGGTGCACGAACAGTGCCAGTGGATAGCGGTATACTAGTGCCGCGCTTTGCTAACATACCGCATAACTTGCGCGATTGGCACGAGCTACGCGGTGCCCTCTCGCGTGGGAGGCTTGGAGGGCTTGCGCCC
>NZ_JAXLWP010000045.1:0-36920 GCF_046328425.1 Kouleothrix sp. | reverse complement strand
CAGATCGTGTTTCAGAACTCTCGGCGAGTCGAAGGCGTTGAAGCAGCGGCATTGCCCCGAGCATACCGCCGCCTCTCATGGTACTGTAGGCGCATTTCGTCGCTCCTGGGCGGTTCTGGCGCGCTGCTCTTTGCCGCCAAGCATAGCATGCTCGCGCCGTGCTCGCAACTCCGATTCTGCGCCAAAATCGCGCCAAGTTGCGAAGTGGCTGCGTGGCCGTTGCACTGCCGCCGAGGCGTGCAGCCGCCACGGCTCCGGCGTCCGCGCTGGTCGCGTTTTCGCTGTTTGCGCCGCAAGTTGCGAGCCAGGCCCGCAGGCGGTCTGGTTTCGCGCCGGCTCAGACGACATCGTTGCAAAATCGCCGGAACTCGCAGCTCACACACGGCCGCCGGCTGGCTGGCGCATCGGGCATGCGCTCGCCCGTAACCGCTACTCGCATGGCCGCGACTGCCTGGCGAACCTTTTGCCGCAGCGCCGCGCCGATTGAGATGATCTCGGTTTCGCGCAGTGGGATGCTGTAGATGTAGCCGCGCCGCACGGGCAGCGCCCAGGCTTCTTCCAGCAGCAGGGCATACGCGGCGAGCTGCAATTTGAAGTGCGGCCCGGCTGGCTTCTCACTGTCTTTATACTCTACGACCATCGCCTCGGCATTTGGCGCCGCGCGATCCGGCACGGCGATCGCCAGATCCAGCCGGCCGCGCAGCCCGAGCGCCGCCGAGCGCAGGCGTACGTCGAACGCGCGCTCGCCTTCTTGCAGGCCGTAGCTCCGCAGCGAGCGCCGCTCTTCGCGCCCGGCCTCGTCGGCGTGGCTGCGAATGCCGGCCGCGATCAGGTCGGTGGTTGGCCGGATCTCCGGCAGGCAGTAGCGGTAGTACAGCACGCGCGGGCAGTAGATCCACTGCTTGAGATCCGTCACTTCAAACAGCAGCTCGCTGGCTGTCTCAGTCATCGTCGTTGCCCTCCTGCGCCAGCACGCGCCGCCCGTTCCAGGCCGGCGTGTCCAGCGAAAACAGCTGGACGTTGCCGCTTCGGCGGCCCAGCCGCCGCTTGATCTCCACAAACAGCGCGCGCTGGTGCGTGCGCGTCAGGTCGCCGCAGAACGCGCTATACTGCAGGCGCTGCAAGCCGTAGTCCAGGCAGGCGTCGGCGACCTTCTGCCGCGCGCGGTCGTTCGGGATGTCGTAGATCAGCAGGCAGTGCATCTCACCACCCCATCACGAACGGCTCGTAGGCCGGCCGCTCGCCGCGCACAAAGGTGGCGATATGCCGCGCCTGGAGCTGCAAGATATGCCGCAGCGGCTGGCGCTTGCCCTCGTACGGCTCGGTCGATTCCATGCGCTCAAGCACCTTCTCGACGATGCGCTTGCGCGTCGGGCCATCCAGCCTGCCGCTTTCGTCCTGCACGATCGCGAAGCCACGGTTGACCTGGCCAATCAGCGTGCGATCGACGACGGCCTGGCGGAACTCTTCGATCAGGTCGAGCGTCAGGCTGGGCTTGCCGGGCCGGTCGGCGTGCAGAAAGCCGGCGTTGGGCTCCAGCCCGGCCAGCAGCAGCGCCTGGCGCACCTGCGCGCGCAGCACGCCGTAGCCGTAGTTCAGCGCGGCGTTGAATGGATCGCGCGCGCCCTGGGTTTCGCGGCCGGGCCAGCCGAGCTCGCCGGGAATGATTAGCGCGACCGCCTGCCAGTAGCGCGCCGCCGCGCGGCCCTCCAGCCCCATCAGCGCTGCTCGCGTCGCCTCGTCTACCACGCCGCTCAGCCGCCCGAGCGCCGGCAGGCTGTCGAGCACCTCGGTTGCGGCAAGGGTGAGCGCCTGGTGCAGCGGCGGGTCGGCATCTTTGCGGTACTTGGCGGCGTAGCGCAGCATGTTCGCCTGGCTCTGGAGCTTGCCGCTCACAAACGTTTTGGCCAGCGCCAGGCCGCGATCGTCTTCGTAGGCGCGCAGCTGCGCCCGCTTGGTGAGCGCCATGCCAGTCAGGCCGCTGGCGAACAGCGTGCCGTAGTCGTCGCCGTCCGAGCCGTTCAGAAAATGGATCGGAATACCCTCCTCGGCGCACGTGCGCACGACATCGCTGCTGATGCCCACGCCGTTGCTGCAGATCAGCACTTGCTCCAGGTGCATGATCGGCACCTCGGCCAGGCGCTGCTTGTCCCTGGTGACGCGCAGCCGGCCCTGGTGCTTGGCTACGAACACGCCGCGCTCTTCGACGATCAGATGCATCGGTGTTGCTCCTTCCCTAATGAGTCTGTCAAGAAAGTGAGCGTATATTCCCTCAGCCAACGAGGATCCTGGTCATGCTGAACGAAGCGCCGCTCTCTCAACGCGCTGCATTGCAATGTTCGATGAGATGGTTCGCTGCGCTCACCATGACAGTGACATACGAAGAAGCACAGTGACCTGCTGAACGCAGCTCCGCTTCCGCGCTCTCTTGCGAGCCGAGGTGAAAGGGATTGGTTGTTAAGGTGCCCAGGGATGCGCGGGCTTCGCCGCCGCGCCAATCTCCCGGCGCAATGGCGCGGGCTGGCAGGGCGCCTACGGCCCTAACGATCCGCGTCCTCGATGCGATTGAGCATAGAGCGTAGAACACCCGGCCTTGCTGATGCGCTCCAGCGTCATCCGACCGGATCTCACCCGCCGCTGCCTGCTAGAATCGTGTAGTAGCCATCGCCCTTGACGGCATTCTTGCCGACGTGGATCAGGCTGCCCCACACCAGCAGCTCGCGCAGCGGCGCCAGGCTCCCCTCAAGCGTCACGTGGCCGATCAGGCCGCCGATTGGCGTGCGCGAGCGCGTGCGCGACGAGTAGCTGACAACATCGACCCAGCGGGTCTGGTCGTCCGCCACGCGCACGGCCTCAGCGAACGCCAGCAGCTCGCGGTGGTCGGCGGGGTATGGCTCGTCGCCGTAGGCGCGGGCCAGCTCGTCGAGCCGCCAAGCCAGCCGCGCGAAGAACGGGCGTGGGTCGAAGCGGCGCACCAGGCGCGTCTGGCCGTCGCGCTTCTCGGTGAGGCGCAGCGGCGAGCGGAAATGCAGCGTCAGCCGGTCGGCGGGCAGCGAAGCAGCGTAGGCGGCAACCGCAGCCGCGTCGATCGGCAGGCCAGGGGCGTGTACCTGCGGCCGGCCGCGCGTGTACAGCGGCGCCTGTGTGCCGGCCAGCGGGTCGACGGCGGCGATCGCCTCGATCTGCAGCCCGCCGCGCCGGCCGCCATTCGCGCCCATCCGCCGGCCAAGGCCCGTCTGCTCGACGGCCTGCGCCGCCATCACGACATACGGGAACAGCTGCGCCGCCTGGCCAATCAGCGTCAGGCCGAAGCCGAAGCGCTCGGCTGCGGCGTAGCGGCGGCCACCGCCGAGCGGCGGCCGCACGGTATAGGGGCGCGGGCGCTGCTCGCCGCCGCTCTCGCCATCGTCGCGCATAGGCGCGATCAGCGCCGCCACCGGGCAAACGCGCAGCAGCGGGCAGGCGGCGCAGCTCGGCGCGGCGCGGTTGGCGCAAAAGCGCTCCCACAGCCCGCCGACGAGCGCGCCACGGATCGCGCCGCCGGCCTGGTCGTCCAGCTCCAGCGGCGTCGTGGCGCTGGCCGTGAACTCGAGGTGGTGGGTAGTGAGGGTCATGATCACTCCTTTCGTCGCATGCGCTGCAGCAGCGCATTGAGGTCGGCGGCGTAGCGGGCCGGGTTAGCGGCGATATAGCGCCGAATGCGCGCCAGGGCGTCGCCGTCGCGGACGATGTGCTCGTAGTAGCCGCGCTGCCAAACGCGCGTGTCGAATGGCGGCCAGCCGGCCTGCTTGACCTGGCGGATATACTCGGTCGTCGTCATGATTTTGAACCACTGGACGATCGCGGGCAATGCCACGGCGCCATCGCCGTGTGCGGGCGGGCGGATATCGGGGCGGATGTGGGGGCGGATATCGGGGCGGATATGCCAATCCGCCCCTACATCACCCGCATCACCCGCACCGCCCGCATCATGGGGGCGGATATGCCAATCCGCCCCTACGGTTGCATCGCCGGTTGCATCGCCGGTTGCATCGCCGCCCGCCATGGAATCATCGCCGGCATCATCGTGTGGGGGCGGATTGATATATCCGCCCGCAATGGCATCATCGTGTCCGGCGGCGGCGGATTGATATATCCGCCCGCATTGGGATCATCGTGTGGGGCGGATTGATATATCCGCCCGCATCGGCATCATCGTGTGGGGGCGGATTGATATATCCGCCCGCATTGGGATCATCGTGTGGGGGCGGATTGATATATCCGCCCGCATTGGGATCATCGTGTCGGGGCGGATTGATATATCCGCCCGCATTGGGATCATCGGCATCATCGTGTCGGGGCGGATTGATATATCCGCCCGCATTGGAATCATCGCCGCCATCATCGATATATTCGCCGGTGATCGCAATGATGCCATGGATATGATCGGGCATAACCACGAACGCGTCAGTTCGCACGGGCGCGAACTTGTTGCCCAGATCGCCCCACCATCGTTCGACCATGCGTCCGGCGTCGTTGAGCTGCAGCGCGCCCTCTACGAACGCGCCGAACAGCGGCTGGCGACCGTGCGCGCAGATCGTCACGAAGTAGTACCCCGGCTGGCCGTAGTCGTACCCGCGCAGTCGCATTGAGCGCCGGTGGTGTTTGTTCCGGTCGTAGCGCATGGTCGCTGCTCCTTCTTCTGCCGCGCCGGCCGCGAAGGTTGTGCGTGCATTTCGTCTGGGCGAACTGCCACATCCACCTGATGCCCAAATCAGTCCCAATCGCGATCATGCGATGTGCTGTCGAACATCAGCCCGATCCCGTCATCATATTCGAGCTTTGCCACCCAGGCGCCACGCTTGCCCTCGGCTTCAGCACGCCGCACCAGCCCTTTATCGCGCAGCATCGCGAACTTCTGTTTGCTGATGCCGACGAGGTAGTTGCTGGCCTCGATAAACTCATCGTTCATCAGAAGTGTGACGTACTGCTGCTCAAAGCGGGCCGGCACGATCTCAACATTGTCGAACATTGCCTCGAATTGATCTTCCTTTTGATCATCGCTGTTAAAAGGGCGCAGTCCGGTGAGAAGTCGGATGGCATCAGCCGCAATCTGCTGATATGTTGTTTCCCACTGTTCGCTCAGCTCGGCATCGTCGTAGATGCGGTCAAGCCATACGTTGATTGCCGCTTCGTCCACCTCATCGCAGTCGTGGGCTTCCAGCTCGCCTAATGTCACACGCACAATATGGCCGCGCTTGTCTGCATTTTTATGCCGCCCATAAACGCCTTGCCCATCATTGGGCAAGCGGAATACATACACAGGGCAGATACCACGCTTGCATTGGCGGTTGACGCGCCCAAAGCGCTGAAGGAGAGCTTCAAGGGGCGCAGGCTCGCTATATATTGTTGCGAGATCGATGTTCAGGCTGACTTCTACAACTTGTGTGGCGATCAACGCCAGCGGCGTTCGCTGTTCTAGCGGAGCATCTACCCCGCAAAGATCACGAATGCGCTGTTCACGCTCGTTACGATCTCTAAAGATGTAGCGGCTATGAATGAGCAGCAGTTGGTTATCGGGTAGGCCGGCCTGTTGTAATGCCGCCTGCACCTGCTGCGCTCGCGCTACCGTGTTGGCGCAGACCAGCACCTGCTTGCCCGCGCGAACCTCGTCCGCGATACGCTGGATGCTTAGCGGATCGATCAGCTCGCCATCGAGAAGATGCAGCCGGTGGCGCCGAAACTGCTGGAACACTGTCTCATCGGCTTCTATTGGTTTATAAATGCCGAGAGCATCCTGCAACTTGCTTCTTATCAGCCTGGGAAACGTCGCCGACATCATAAAAAAGCGGGCGCCATAGTCTTCGCGTAAATACTTTACCAGCGCAAGGATGAGCGCTAGCCGCTCCGGCTCATAGGCATGGATCTCGTCAAAGATAAATGCCGCCTGGGCATAGTCTGTTAGCATCGCCTCAAACCCGCGTAGCTGAAACATTGCCTTCAGCATCTGATAGGGACTGAAGACTTTGATTGGGCGGGCGTTGAGCGTGTTGATGTTCTTCTCCCACGATGCGGCGCCCGCAGCCTGTTTCGGCGTGCTTTCCTGGTTCATTAGGCGCGCATACATCGCCTGGAGCGCCCGCCCATGCTGCACGCCTACCGCACGTTCGCCAAAACCTTTGGCCTCGTCCTTCAAGCGGTCGAACATGGCGTTCATGCTGGCCTGGTAGGGTAGCGCGTAAAAGATGCGTGCTGCTGGTTTCGTACCATCGCCCAGCGCCCAATACAGCGCGGCTTCGGTTTTACCACTGCCAGTTGGCGCCACTAAAATGGTCGATGTTCCGTATGCGCTCGCGCTCTTCTCCTGATGCGTATATGGCTCTTGGCCGGGCTTTAAGATCCGAGCAGCTAGGCTCATCCACGCCTCTTGCACTGGCGCGGGCATTTCCATTACATGTGCCGAGGCCATATGATCGGCGCTGGTTGTGAGCCCGCGTACGAGCGTCAGGAAAGCGACCAGCGAGCGCGCCGTCGGCTGCGAGAGCCGGGTTACGAAGCGGCGGTACTGCTGCAATCTGGCGCGCGCCTGCGCGGCTCCCTGCTGCCCGACCTGCCACACGGCATTTGTGCGCTCGTGCAGCGCCAGCAGTGTTACCCCGGCTTGCTCAAGATCGAGCGCGGTGATCCAGGCCGCTGCACACTCATCGAGCCAGCGCCACAGGCCATCCACAATCTCAGGCGCAAGCTCTGCCACCATGCCTACAAGCGGATCAGGATCGGCTAGGTCGTGGTATAGCTCGTCGATCGTTTTTGCATCGCGGTGGTGTGAGGCAATGCCCGCTACGAGCCAGCGCTGCTCGTCGTCGGTCGTGCTTCCGGCGAGCCAATCCACAAATATAAGTGACAACACCTCGTGACGCTGCCCCCAGCGGCCCTTGCCACGCAGCATATCTTGGAAGCCCTGCGCAGCCTTTCCGAAATCGTGCAGCATGCATGTCCAGAATAGGTAATGCCAGAGCTTTGGCACGCCGACAAGCTGCGGCAGATCCGGGCGCAAGCGCTGCAAGTCGGCCAGGCGGCTTATAACCAGCCAGGTATGTTGTGCCAAGCTTTCGCCGCGCTGCTCGCCTTTGCCTGCGCTCTTACCCCAGGTGCTGTCGAGCCAATCAGGCCACGCTGCTGGCTGCATTTCAGTCCTCCACAAAGCGCTGAAATACCAGGCCGCGTCGGGCGCCGCTATATACCGGCGATTGCGGGTCGACAATATATCGCTGGGCTGTGTCGCCAAACTGAAGCATCTCGCGGCTCCAGACTCGCTGCTGGAGCACGAGGTAGCGATCAAACGTCGGCGCGCGGTTGCGGGTATTGTCGAGGTAGCGCGGCATTGATACGACCATACCCACGCGGATCTGCGTCGCCATTGCATAGGGCAGCAGCGTATGCTCGAAGTATGCCTCGTGCGCCTCTGACAGATCGATCACCTCGATCTGCGTGTACCAGCACAAATCCTGCGAGCGACCCAACACTACGGCATAATGTGGGCTGCGGAAGGCGGGTAACCACTCAGGGCGGTTTAGATACAGTGTCAGGCGCGGTTGGAACAGCAAGGTTCGCTTGAAAGGGTTGATGCTACCTTCAAGCACCTTCGGCAGCTTCGTGCCAGGCAGTTTGCCGCTACTTGATGTCAGCATATGAACGTGCTCGACATCATCCACACGGCCCTGCGCGGTGAAATGGTAGGCGAAAGCAATCCCGCCTGGATCGACCCATTGCCCCAGAGCGCTACAGATGTGACCATAGATCGTGGCCGGCGGGGGCATCTCGAACGTCGGCTGCACGCCTTGGACGAAGTGGGGATAGCGAAAAGATGTCGTTATCCCCTCGGCAACAACTTTGAGCACCTGCATCAGCGCCTCCTAATCCAGCCAGCCAGGGTTTTTGGCAAACTCCTGCGCCAGCGTCAGCAGCGCTGTGCGTGGGTGGCTTATGCTGATCGGGTACGGCGTGTCGGCGTTGTATTCATTGGCGAACGCCTCGAACTTCGCGCGCTCATCGTCCAGGTAGCCGCGCACCCAGCCGACATAGACCGGCGAAAGCAGATCGTCGCGGAAGACTGTTAATGCCTCGCGCAGCGAGTCGAGCTTGCATTCCGGCAGGCCATTGCGGCTCGCGCCCAGCGTGTGGCCAAACATATGGTTGCCACCCCTCGTCACCGCCATCACTATCAACGCCGGGGCGACATCGGTATAATGCAGTGTTTGTTTCGCACCGCCCTCTAGCTGTGCCAGGCCCTCGAACAGCGCCTGAACGCGCGCCTGGCGCTGCTCAAATGGCAGCCGGTACGATTTCTCCTCCACAAGATGCTCCAGCCCAGCGGCCTCGGCCTTCTGCCGCCGCACCTCGTCAAGGTGGCGGAAGCCAGTACGGTCGGCGTAGGAAAACGTGCCGCAGGCGTGCAGATCGAGCGAGAACAAGCCCTTCAGCGCTGTGCGGTAGAACTGGTGCTCGTGCGGCACCGGGTTGCCTTCGTGGCGCGACATGGTGCCAAAGTCGCTCGTGAGCTGCGGGAAGGGTGTAATCGACACCAGGGTGCTGACGCGCAGTGGTGAGAGCCGGGTGACGGTGGCAAGCGTCTCGGTATCAACGACATCGCCCGCCTGTGCTTTGGCGCGTGCCTCCTTTTTTGATGGGGCGCGCATATAGCCGAATAGATCATCGTCCCAGAAGTCCAGCGGGTTCGCATCGGTGAAAGCAATCTTTTCGGCCCGGTGAATCGGCGAAGGCTTCCAATCATCGTTGCGATCTTCAAGCGTCGTGCGTAGCCAGTAGCGAAACGCCTGCGCCGAAACGTAGGGGTAGATGCCTTCTTTGGTGCGAATTTGCTTCACGCCAACAGTGTTATCCTCCCGCTCGCCGGGAATGCTGCCCATGTTGTTCAGCGCCGAAGCAGGCGCGTCGATCAAAAGCGTGCCGGTGACGAAGGCCATGAGTGTTGTCCTTTCCTGCTACAACAGCGCAATTTACGATTCCTGATCATCGGCGTCGGTCTGCGCGACTTCTTCGACAAGGTCGGGATGCTTGCCGATCCAGCCTTTGGCGTAAAGCTGCTCGATCATGCGGATGAACACCAGGTCGCGGGCAAACTTCCAATCGATACGCAGCATCTCCGCGCCGTCGTCGAATAAATCAAGGTGAAACACCTGCGTGTAGGGCTCAAGCGTGAACAGAGGCGCCTTGCCCGCACGGATCGCCGAGAGATTGGCCTTAATCAGATGTGCGCGAAACTCCTGGGGGCGGTTCTCGCGGAAAAAGTGGCGAAAGAAGCGCCGATCATCCATGTCGTAGACATAGTTGGCCAGCCGGTCGCCCATCTTACGGATTTCCTCGATGCGCGTTTCGCTCATACGGATGACCTCCTTTAAAAACAGGTTGACGAGCTTCCAGGAAACAAGGTGCGCGTCGGTCGTTAGCGTGTACGATTCTTTGGTTGGATCATCAGGCTGTGCGGCCCGGCGCGGCAGGCGCAGAAAGTGAGTGCGTACAAAGGCTCGCGCGTTGTCTGGCAGGCGAAACAGATCTTCATACAAGAGGTTATAGCGTGGCACAAACGGCTCATCACTTGTGTTCTTGCCCTTTTTTGGCACGGGCGGGCGCTGCCAGGCGCGGCTGGCGATTTCGCCCCATACCTGTTTGTAGTCGCCGCCGCTCACGGTCGCAAGAAACACCGCAATCTGCAGCGGCAGATGGTAGATCGCCAATGGCGGGTTGCGCGCGTCGAGCGGATTCGATTGGCCGCTATTGCTCAGGTGGTAGGCAGTGACAGAAGCTGGCTGCTTGTCGGCGACAGCATCGCGGCGTTGCGTTTCAATCTCGAGGAAGGTTTTTATCAATAATGTGCGCGGATTATGCGGCGCCTCAGGCAGTTTAGAGCTACCTGTGGCCTGCGCCTGGAGAATAGCCGACTGATTGGCATGCCAGAACTGGTTAGCGAAATGCCACATCAGCGCCGGATTGTCGGAATGCACGGCCAGCAAGCGCCCGCCGCACTTAGCCGAACCCATCGGAAAGAACTGGATACAAAGCAGCGCCTTGCCCGAAACCGGCAGGCCCGCATCGCCGCCCGGCACAAAGTTGATCACATCGCGCCCGTTCAGCAGCGGGATGTGCTCGCGAAATGCGCGCCCTGCCGGCAGAGACTCATCAACCGACCACGAGACTGCGCTTACCGGATCGCCGGTGAAGACACACCGCTCGTCGCTGTCAGCCTGGGCAGTGGCATGCTGGCGAGCGACCTTGCGCGCGTATAGCTGGCGCTTCTCTGGCTGGCTCTCAAAGGCCGGCTGGGTGAAGCCTGAATTGACAAACGCGACGTTCAGAAACGACTTCAGCGGCTGCACGGTGTACTGCCGTTCAATAAACTCCGCGACGGCAGCTAGATCGTCATCGCTCAAAGCGGCTGGGTCGAGCTTGTTGCGAAACGCTAGGATCGTCGCCACGCCAACATCGACGAGAGGATGACCAGTGTATCGGAGCATCGCGCTCTCCTTCATTCACTCAATGCTGCTACTCTATCACCCCACCCTGCAATATAGTTGCAGTCTCTGTTGCGTTTTCGAGCAATTTCTAGCCGCCGGCATAGCGTCGCACCATTGCGGCAGCTTCGGCGGCGACATCGTCGCGTAGGCTTGCGGGGGCCTTGATCTCGGCGTGGTTGCCGAAGGCCATGGCCCAGCGGCGCACCTCGCCCAACGCGCCAGTGTGAAAGCTGAGCGTCAGGCTACCATCGGCGTGCTCTTCGATGCGCTGTGAGGGATGCCACTGCTTGCCGCGCATATAGCGCGCCTGGTACTCGTCGAACCAGATCACCACGTCCACAGGCGTGTCGCCATGCTCGGCGAGAAATCCTTGCGCCAGGTACGACGCCGATGAAAAATCCGGATCGCGAATGAACCGTTTCGCCTTCAGCAGCTTCCACGCTTCAATGCGGCTAACGGCGAAATGCCGAAATTGCCCGCGCAGGTGGTCGAACGCGATCACCTGCCATTCGCCGCGCACGTTGTAGAGCTGGTACGGCTCGATCACCCGCTGGTTGCGCTCACCCCGGCTGGCGGTAAAGTAGCTAATCTCCACCGGCCAGCGATCGTGCGTTGCTTCGTGCAGGGCCACGAGCAGCGCCGGATCGGCGCTGGCCGTCGCGCCTGGCTGAAACGTGTAATGCTGAGCGAGCAGGGTCATATCGAGCTGCACATTGTCGGGGAGGCTCAGCGCCAGCGCGGTGGCGGCCTTGCGCAGCGGCGCTTCAAACGAAGTCCCAAGATAGCGCCGCGTTAGCTCGACGCTGAGAAAGAAAGCCAGCAGCTCACCTTCTGTAGCAAACATCGTAGGCAGCGCCCAGGTCGGGTCGGTGTAGTAGTACCCGCTACGCCCGCGATCGTAATCAAGCGGCGCGTTCAGCCGCTCGCGCATGAACGCCAGATCCAGGCGCACTGTGCGCTCGCTGACCTCGAAGCGATCGATGAATGTGCGTACCGATGGGTAGCTGCCGCTGCGAATCGCGGCATCCATTGCGATCATACGCTCCAGTCGCAGCGACATAGTTGCTCCTTTGCTTGTTGCCGGTGAGGCAATATCGAAGGGGGAATAGCTCGGCGTCGGTTTCGTGCAGCCCGGCTGCACTCGTGGCGCAGCCGGCGCAAGTGCCAGCGCAATCCGCGCGGCGGGTTGCGCGCTGCTTTGGTTGATCTCACGGAGCCCTACGATAGTGCAAGCTACATAGTAAACGTGCCTGCGGGAATTTTTCGTCTATGCTCGCGCGCTGTATTCGTGCAGCGGCTGCAGGCTTCGTGCATGCGCTGACTCTTTTCGTGCATGCGCTGACTCCTTTCGTGCAGCGGCTGCAGGCTTCGTGCTCACGTTGATTTCTTTCGTGCAGCGGCTGCAGGCTTCGGGCATGCGCTGACTCCTTTTGTGCATGCGCCGACTCCTTTTGTGCAGCGGCTGCAGGCTTCGCGCAGCGGCTGCGGGCTTCGCGCATGCGCTGACTCCTTTTGTGCAGCCGCTGTTTATAGGCAAATCGGCAGCGGCTGCGAAACAAGCGCCCGGATCAGGCAGCGCGCATACCGCTAGGCGTGGCAAACCGCCGAGAATTTGCCGGTATCATTCTCAGAGAAATAGTACTATCGATAAATAGGATCGATGTGTGATAGACGTATATTACGGGTTGAGATATAGTACATAGGCGCCTGTACGACGCAAATTGGCAATCATCGTAGCAAACAAAGGAGCCAGCCAATGGCACTGAACCAGCACCGACCCGTAGCGCGCAAAATCCTCGCCGGCGACCGCGAGGGCCTGATCACGCTCAAGCACATGCCCGACTACGCTCCGGTAAAACACAAGCTCAGCGTCGAGTCGATTGTGACAATCGAGGCCGGGCTGCGCACCGCCGAAGAGGAGGAGGTGCATGCGCTCAAGGCATACGAGGCCGCGCGCGCGACACGGATCGCCGCCGAGTGGGAGTTCCATAATGCCATGCTGGAGGCCAAGTCGGTCGTGATGGGGCAGTATGGGGTGAACTCCGAGGAAGTGCAGGCGCTGGGCCTGAAGAAGAAAGTCGAGTACCGGCGGCCTGTGCGCCGGCACAGCGACGCCACGTAGCTACCTGCCCAATTACATCAACTCGGTTTTGTGCTGCCCTGCCCGGCGAAGCCGGACAGGGCAGCACAAAAGAAATTCAGGGGCGGCTTCGCCGCCCCGAACCCCCAGCATCCATGGAGCTGGCCTTCGGGCCGGCTCTCTTGTTTTGGAGCGAGCGCCGGCAGGCCGCCATACCGGCGCGCATTGTGCTACACTAGCGCCACGACCCGCGAGCAACGGAGGAGCGATGAACGAGGAACAGTTCAACCTGGAGCTGCGCAAGCTGCTCAAGCGCTTTGGCGTGGGCGCGCAGCGCGAGATCGAGCAGGCCGCACAGCAGCACGCCGGCCAGGGCGGCGCGCTCAAGGTGCGCGCGAGCCTGACGATCGAGGGCCACGGCGAAGTGCTGGTGATCGAAGAGCAGCTGCCGCTCGAATAGCGACGCCGGATCGCTACCGCTGCTCGTGGCCGGGAGGCTCGTGCAGCCCTTCGAGCACAAACGCCTCGACGGGGGCCTGCTTGCCTTTCACGGCGATGCCGCCAAGCGGCCGCACGCGCGCGGCCCCGCCTAGCTGGGCGTAGGTGGCGGCGCCGATCACAATCTGCCCGCTCTCGGCGCTGCTCTCGAGCCGCGAGGCCAGGTTCACGGTGTCGCCGATCGCGGTGAAGTTGCGCAGCTCGGCCGCGCCGATGTTGCCAACCAGCGCCGGCCCGGTGTTGATGCCGACGCGAAAGCGCGGCCAGCCGGGGTTGGCCGCCGCCACCGGCTCGATCGCCGCCTGCATTGCCAGCGCCGCGCGCGCCGCGCGCAGCGCGTGGTCGGGCTGGCGCGCCGGGGCGTTGAACAGCGCCATCATCGCGTCGCCCACGAACTTATCGACGGTGCCACCCTGCGCCAGCACCAGCGGCGTGGCGATGCCGAAGTAGCGGTTAAGCATTGCCACCACGTCGGCGGGCGCGGCGCGCTCGGAGAACGACGTGAAGCCGCGCAGGTCGGCGAACAGCACCGAGATCTCGACGATCGCGCCGCCAAGCGCGGCCTGGCTGGGGTCGGCCAGCAGCGTGGTAGCCACGCTCGGCGCCATGTACTGGCGGAACAGCCCCTCGATCTGGCGGTACAGCCGCGCGTTCTCGATTGCGATCGAGAGCTGGCTGGCCAGCGAGCGCAGCAGCCAGCGGTCGCGCTCGGCCAGCGCGCCGCTGCGGCGCTCGAACTCAAGCACGCCGACGACATGGTTTTTCACGGTGAGCGGCAGCGCCAGCAGCGTGCCGCCGCCGGCGGGCTGCTCGGCGAGCGGCGTGCCGCGCAGCGCCGCAGCGTACAGCGCGCGGAGCGCTGCGGCGTCGGCGGAGGGCGCCGGCTGGCCTGCGGCATCCACAAAGCGCAGCTGGCCGTCGCGCACCAGGCCGATCCGCAGAGTGTCGGCGCGGAAGGCTCGCGCGGTCAGCGCCAGCGACTGGCCAAGCAGCGCGGCTTCGTCGAGGATCACGCTGGCCTCCTGGCCGATCGCCACCAGCGCGCCCAGGCGCTCGATCTGGTCGCGCTCGGCGGCCAGCGCGGCGGCGGCCTCGGTCAGCACCGCCGCCTGGCCCTCGCTCAGCTCAAAGCGCTCGCGCAGCCGAGCGGCGGCCTGCTGCGTCGCGGCGGTGTCGCCGTCGCTGGCTTGGCGCTGCACTGCCGCCACCAGCGCCTCAAGCGCGGCGCTGTACTCGGCGCGAATGCGCCGCACCGTCTGCTCGAGCGCGATGCTGTTGAACAGCCCGGCGGCCGAGCCCTCGCGGCGATAGTGCGCATACGCGCTGTACGCCACGAACCCGAAGCCCAGGCCCATCAGCATGTGCCACAGCCACCACGAGGCGTGCCAGCTGCGCGAGAGCGCCACGGCGATCATGCTCTCGGCCAGCAGCGCGAACGCGGTGATCACCGCCACCAGCATCACCGCCGGGCGGCGGCGGTAGATCCGGTAGTAGCCCAGCGCCGCCAGGGCGTACAGCGCCACGCCGCCGGCCGCCAGCCCGGCCAGCGGCGCGTACGAAGACTCGGGCGGCAGCGGGATGTTGAGCGGCGGCAGATCGAGCAGCGAGCCGGCGGCCCACAGCAGCATCAGCAGCACCAGCCCGCCGCGCAGCAGCGCCTGCCAGCGCAGCAGCGCGGCGGCCTGCGCCGGGCCAAACTCGAAGGCCGAGGCCAGCGCGTAGATCGACGCCACGAACAGGCCCACCGGCGTGGCGATCACAAAGCCCGAGTTTTTGTTCGGCAGCAGCACGGTGGGTGTGGCCAGCGCGTGCAGCAGCAGAAAGCCCGCGCTCGACAAGAACGCCAGCGACACCAGGAACAGCCGCGCGTCGGCGCGCCTGCGCGCGTCTTCGCTCATGCGCGCGCCCAGCAGCGTGTTGAGCAGCGCGAAGGCGGCGATCATCCAGAAGTGCGCCGGCTCGTGCTGCCAGCTCATGTCCAGCTGCGGCTGGGCGATCAGCAGCCACAGCCCCAGCAGCGGCAGGGCCAGGTGGATGCCCCAGATCCAGATCCCCGGCGCGCTCGTGCGGCTCATAGGCGTCCTCGGCGGCGTGCGTTTGGCGGTCGGCTGGTATGCCGCGATTGTCGCCGATTGTGCGGGTGAAGTCAACTATTGAGCCTGCGGCAGCATGGTAGTGGTTGATCTTCTGTGTCCATTTTCCGCGCTCCGCGCGGAAAATGGACACGATACGGATACGCCTCGGGCCAGCGCGGCGCCTGCCCGCGCCACGAAGCATGCGCCACCAGCGGAGAAGGGGCGCACGATGCGCGCCCTACGGGAGAGGCCGTGCCAGCATCAATGCCGTACGCGCATGCCTCAAGGGCGAACCATCACCTGTGCCCGCGCCACGAGGCATGCGCCACCAGCGGAGAAGGCGCGCACGATGCGCGCCCTACGGGAGAGGCCGTGCCAGCATCAACGCCGTACGCGCATGCCTTGCGGGGCACAATACCGCGTCGGTTTGCCACAAGGCATGCGCCACCGGCGTAGCGTCAGAGACAGCATTCCCTATGGGGTCTGGGGCAAAGCCCCAGCGGGGGAGTGCAGAGGGCGGACGCCCGCCCTCTGCCGCAGGGCACGGGGGCGCGTAGCCCCCGTAAGCCCTCTGCCGCAGGGCACGGGGCCGCGCAGCCCCCGTAAGCCCTCTCGCAGGGCACGGGGCCGCGCAGGCCCCGAGTACAGGCGCGCAGCCCCCGAGTACAGGCGCGCCCTTCACACAAGGCCGTGCCAGCATCAACGCCGGTACGCGCATGCCTCAAGGGCAAACCATCACCTGTGCCCGCGCCCTGAGGCATGCGCCACCGGCGCGGCTCGCTGCGGCGGCCTGCTTTCTCACAAACTTGCGCACCCCGCAGTCGCCGGCGAAGCCGCTACAGCCGGTAGAAGCGGCGCGCGTTCTCGGCCCACAGCTTGCGCGCGTCGGCCTCGGGCCAGCCCGCCACGAGCGCGCCGAGCGTGTCGACCCAGCGGCGGTACTCGCTGGCCAGCAGCACCACCGGCCAATCGCCGCCGAAGGCCACGCGCTCGGGGCCAAACACGCCAAGCGCGTGGCGCAGGTACGGCGCGAGCTGCGCCTCGGTCCAGCCCTGGTGATCGGCCTCGGTCACCGCGCCGCTGATCTTGCAGATCACATTCGGCAGCGCGGCCAGCTCGGCCATCTGCGCCTGCCAGGGCTCGCGCAGGCCCGCAGCGATCGCCGGCTTGCCGATGTGGTCGAGGATGAACTGCACCTCGGGGCACTGCCGCACCAGCTCGATCGTCGCGGCGAGCTGCGGGTGGCGGATGCAGAGATCGCACGTCAGCCCGTACTCGGCCAGCAGCCGCGTGCCGCGCACAAAGCCCGGCCGCAGGCAGAAATCTACGTCGGGCTCGTCCTGCACGATCCGGCGCACGCCCTTCACCAGCGGCGAGATCCGCACCAGCGCGTCGAGGTACGACCGCGCGCAGTCGCCGTCCTCGAGCGGCGCCCAGGCCACGATCGCGCGCAGCCGCTCGTCGTGGCGCGCCAGCTCGGCCACGAACTGCGCCTCGAGCAGCGCGTAGGCCGGCTGTACCTCAACCTGCAAATACACCATCGCCTCGATCGGCAGGCCGGCGGTGTGCTCGCGGTACTCGGCCAGCAGGTACGGCCGATCCAGCAGGCTTTTGCCGTCGAGCCAGGGCATGCGAAAGCGCGCCGGGTCCCACAGGTGCACGTGGGCGTCGACGATCGGAACATGTGGCATACGTTGCCTCCATTCGAACTGCGAATGCGCGAATAGGGTGCGGCGGCAGAGCGCGCGATGCGCGCTAGGCCTTGCGCGTCTTGCGGCCGTAGGCCAGCTCGGCCCCGCCGGTGAGCAGGTGGTCGACGCCGGTGGTAAAGGTGGCCTCGGCGGCCAGGAACAGGCACAGCGCGCCGGCCTCGTCGGGCGTGCCCATGCGCCCAAGCAGCTGTGCGGCGTCGCCGTCGGCGCGGGCGCGGGCCGGGTCGTCGGCGGCGTCGATCGCCTCCTGCCACAGCGGCGTGAAGATATTGCCGGGCGACACGGCGTTCACGCGCACGTCGTGAGCGGCCTCGTCGATCGCCAGCGCCTTGGTGAGCGCGATCACCGCGCCCTTGGTGGCCACGTAGGTGGTGGCGTGCAGCTGGCCCATGCTGCCCACCAGGCTGCCGATATTAATGATATTGCCGTGGGTTTTGCGCAGGTAGGGCAGCGCGGCGCGCGCGGCAGCGAACACGCTCACCAGGTTTAGGTCGAGCAGCGCGCGGAACTCGTCGGCCGAGAAGTCGTCGATCGGCCGGTGCGGCGGGTGCCAGCCGGCGTTGTTGATCAGGCAGTCGATCTGCCCGTACCACGCCACCGTCTGCGCGACCAGGTGCTCGATATCGGCCACCCGCGAGACATCGCACTGCACGAAGCGCGCGGTGCCCGGCCCGCGCGCGCTCAGCTCGGCGGCCATCGCGTCGCCCTCGCCGGCGTGCTGCGAGCAGAACACCACCCGCGCGCCGGCGCCGACAAACGCGCGCACGCAGCCCGCCCCGATCCCCTTCGTCCCGCCGGTGATGATCGCAACCTTGTGTTCGTAGCGCATACTCGATCTTTCTGCTCGGCGCATATGCCGCGCTTCGCCCGCGGCAGCACGGTACTCGGAGCGTGGGGAAAGCGCACACCGTGCGGCGAAGGGCGCTGCACAGGCTCGCCAGCGCCAGCGATTGACATCGCCCCGATTGCACGCTATGGTATACCCACGCAGAAAAGGACGCAAGAAAAGCGAGGCCCGCGATGATTACCCCCGTGGTGGCGCAGCAGCTCAAGGACGCCGGCCTCGTATGGGAGCCGGCCGAGCGCGACCTGTTCGTGATGCCCGAGCACAACCTCGACGGCCAGATCTTCGTGGTGAGCGCGCTGCCGGCGCTGGTGCAGAACTTCGGCGGCCAGCAGACGATCACGTTTCACGGCAGCATTGAGTGGGCGCTCGACTACGTAGTGCTGTCCGAGGCGGTGTGGCTGCCCACTGAGTCGCAGCTGCGCGAGCGGCTGGCGGCCGCGATCGGGCCCGACGCGCCGCTGCGCCTCGAGCGCCTGGCCGCGGGCTACCGGCTGCAGCTTGCGCTTGGCGCCGAGCTGGCCGAGTTCGAGGATGCCAGCGCGGAGGGCTGCTATGCGCTCGGGCTGCTTGCTGTGCTTGCGGGCTGAGCCGGGCGCCCCCGTGCCCCTGCGAGGGCGTTTGGGGGCTGCGCGCCTTCCTTCCCTCGTAAGGGCTTTCGGCGGCTACGCGCCCCCGCACCCCGCGGCAGGAGGCCCCCGCCGGCCTCCTGCACCTCCGCGCTGGGGCGAGGCCCCAGACCCCATAATGAATGCCGTCGCCGCCACAACGATGGTGGCGCATGCCTCGTGGCGCGGATACGGGTGATGGTTGGCCCTTGAGGCATGAGCGCCTGACGTTGCCGCTGGCACGGCCTTCTTCCCTGTGGCGGCGCGCACGATGCGCGCCCTACATTGGGCAATGCGCTCACTCGCTCTCTGCTCCAACGCTCCAACGCTCTCGCGACGATGGTGGCGCATGCCTGGTGGCGCGGATACGGGTGATGGTTGGCCACGAGGCATGAGCGCCTGACGTTGCCACTGGCACGGCCTCTCCCGTAGGGCGCGCATCGTGCGCGCCTCGTGCTCGCCTCTGCGAGGGCGTTCGAGGGCTGCGCGCCTTCCTTCCCTCGTAAGGACTTTCGGGGGCTACGCGCCCCGCACCCCGCGCAAAGGGCGACCGCCCGCCCTCTGCACTCCCGCGTCACCCAAGGGGTACCCGGCTTCGCCCCAGACCCCAGAATGAATGCCGTCGCCGCTACAACGATGGTGGCGCATGCCTGGTGGCGCGGATACGGGTGATGGTTGGCCACGAGGCATGAGCGCCTGACGTTGCCACTGGCACGGCCTCTCCCGTAGGGCGCGCATCGTGCGCGCCTCGTGCTCGCCTCTGCGAGGGCGTTCGAGGGCTGCGCGCCTTCCTTCCCTCGTAAGGGCTTTCGGGGGCTACGCGCCCCCGCACCCCGCGCAAAGGGCGACCGCCCGCCCTCTGCACTCCCGCGCTGGGGCGAGGCCCCAGACCCCAGAATGAATGCCGTCGCCGCTACAACGATGGTGGCGCATGCCTGCGGTGCGGGTACGGGTGATGGTTGGCCCTTGAGGCATGAGCGTACGGCGTTGATGCTGGCATGGCCTTCTTCCCTGTGGCGGCGCGCACGATGCGCGCCCTACATTGGGCAATGCGCTCACTCGCTCTCCGCTCTCCGCTCTCCGCTCTCCGATCCAACGCTAGCCCTTCACGGCGCCCACGAGCAGGCCGCGCGCGATGTAGCGCTCCAGGGCGATCGCCATTCCGATTACCGGCAGGATCATAATCAGGATCACCACCGACATATACCACCACTGCGGCCCGCGCGTGCCGCTCTGGCCCGCCACCAGCAGCGGCATGGTCTGCACCTTCGACGACGACAAAAATAGCGCCAGCAGGTACTCATTCCACGCGAACACCAGGATGAACAGAAACGTCGCGACCAGCCCCGGCAGCGAGAGCGGCAGCACGATCGACCAGAATGTGCGGTAGCGCGAGGCGCCGTCGATCGCCGCGCACTCCTCAAGCTCGATCGGGATCGACTGGAAGTAGTCGCGCATGAGCCACACCACGATCGGCAGGTTCGCCGCCACGTAGCTGATGATCAGCGCCTGGTAGGTATCGAGCCAGCCCAGCCGCTGAAACAGCACGTAGATCGGGATCACCACCGCTACCGGCGGCATCATGCGTTGCGAGATCATCCAGAAGGCGATGTCGCTGTTGCCCAGCGCGCGCCGGAAGCGCCGCCCGATCGTCTGCGTCAGCAGCAAAAACACCGCGATCGCCGCCACGACGATCAGCTGCCACGGCGCGCCATACCAGATCGCCAGCGCCGCCAGCGCCACGCAGCCGATGAACAGCCCCACCACGCCTAGCCGCGGCCGGTAGGTGAAGCGCACCAGCGCGTACGCCGCCGCCGTGCCCAGCAGCAGCGCGAGCACCGCGCTCCACAGCGCCACGAACACAGTGTTGAAGTATGGCCGCAGCGTGTCGTTGCGCACGTCGACAAAGATGTAGCGCCAGTTATCGAGCTTGGGCACGAAGTCGACCCACGGAATATAGAACGGGCCGTTGTCGACATCGCCCGGCAGCTTAAACGAGGTGATCAGCAGCCAGTACAGCGGGAACAGCACCACGATCGCCCAGAACACCAGCAGCGCGTACGATACCACCGCGCCCGCCGGCGAGGGCCGGAACACCGAGCGGCGTTGCAGAAATCGCTGCATCTTAGGCCTCCTCTGTGTTCGGCTGGCGCACCAGGTTGACAAACGCGGTGCCTACCACCGTTACCAGCACCAGCAGCAGAAACGCCACCGCCGCCGAGCCGCCCAGGTCCTGCGTGCGCCAGGCAATAAACGAGTGCAGCGTCAGCGACTCGGTGGCGGTGCCGGGGCCGCCGCCAGTGAGGATGTTCGGCAGGTCGACGATCTTGAACGCCTCGATCATGCGGATCAGGATCAGCGTGGTGCTCACCGGCAGAATAGCCGGCAGGGTAATGTAGCGAAAGATCTGCCGGCGCGTGGCGCCGTCTACCAGCGCGGCCTCGACCGGCTCGACCGACTGGCCCTCGAGCGCGGCCAGCAGCACAATGAACATAAACGGCGTCCACTGCCAGATATCGCCGATCAGCACGGCGCCGCGCGCGCCCCACGGGTCGCTCACCCACGAGAAACCGCTCATGCCCAGCAGATCCCAGATCGGCTTGAGCGGGCCTTTGTTTGTGTCGGTGAGCATGCGGAACATGTACGCGATGCCCACCGGGGTGATCATCATCGGCAGCAGAAACACCACCCGGAAAAAGCGCCGGCCGTACAGCTGCTGCGAGCACAGCAGCGCCAGCCCCAGGCCCAGCAGGTACTGCACAACCAGGCCCACCACCACGTACACCAGCGTGACCATCAGCGTGCCGGGGCGCGCGCCTGGCGCGAATGCCTGCACCACCAGCCACGCCAGCCCGCCGCCCACCAGCGCGCCAAACAGCCGCCCCGCCAGCCCGCCGACCGTCACGGCGCGGCCGCGCAGGTAGCGCGCGAGGCCGTAGATCAGCAGGCCGGCGACAGCCGCCAGCACCAGCCAGCCGAGCGGCCCGGGCGGCTTCAGCGCGCCAAAGAAGTGCGTCTGCTCGCTGCCAAAGAGCAGCTTGCGATAGTTCAGCCAGCCGACAAACTTGATCTCAAAGCCGCCCTTCACTAGCTGAAAGCGCGACAGCGAGAGGTAGGCCGAGATAATCAGCGGGAAGATCGAGAGCAGCAGCATCACCAGCACGGCCGGCCAGATGAAGACTGCGTTTGCCATGCGCTCGGCGCGCGAGGCGTGCATCATGAAACGTGAGGTCGCGTGGGGCGTGATGTCGGGCTGAGGCTGCTCGAGGGCATCGGGTTGCGCGTCCATGGTTTCTCCGCCAATCCAACGAACCAGGCGCCGGGGGCCAGGCGATTGTGGTCGCTCATTTCCGGCTCCTAGACCCGTCGGCTATTTCTGCACGCCCAGCGTGGCCTTATACGCCGCCAGCTGCGCGTCGCGGCCGAGCTCGTCGGTCTTCTCTTCCCACTTGTCGTTGATCTCTTTGATCGTCGCCTCCAGGTCGCTCTCGCCGGCCAGGAACTTCGAGACCGCCGTGTCGAGCACCACGCCCTGGTAGTTCTGGTTCTGCGGGATGCGCAGGTCGAGCACCATGTTCGGGCTCTGCAGGCTGGCCTGGATCGCGCTCAGGTAGTTCTTCGCCGCGTCCTGGCTCATCCCGGCCTTGATCCAGTTGTCGAGGTTGGTGAACTGCGACGTGCGGTATGGGTTGAAGCCGGTGGCGCCGACCGTCACGTCGACATTCGACTGTGCCGCCTGGTTGACATACGAGAGGTAGGCGTAGGCGGCGTCTTTCTTCTTGGCGTCGATCGCCGTGTTGATGCCGCCCGACCAGCCGCCGAATGCCGCGAACGGCGCGTGGTTCACACCCTTGTCGTCGGCGTAGGGGCAGGTGGTCTTGTCGCACTTCACCAGCTTGCCGGTCGCGCGGTCGACTACCGAGTCCGAGCCGGGCAGAATGATCGCGCCGGTCTTGTCGACGACCTTCGAGTCCTTGGCGATCGCCAGCGTGCCGATGTCGCCCCAGTCGAGCGTGAGCCCGCACTGGCCGGAGGTCCACAGGCCGCGCGTGTCGCCTACGTCGAGGTTGATCTCGTTGGGCGGGCCGAACTGGTTTGTGGCCTTGTAGATCTCCAGCGCCTTGCGGAAGCCTTCGTTATCGATCAGCGGCTTCATGTTGTCGGTGTTGAAGAAGGTGCCCTGGCTGGTGCCCTGGCTCTGGATGTAGGCCGAGGCGATCGAGGTGATAAACCAGTAGGCCTGCGCGTTGCGCTTTTTCGAGATGCACGAGCCGTACACATCTTTGCCGTCGGCGGTCTTGAGCTTTTTGTCGCTGATCGCCTTGGCGTCGGCCACGTACTCGTCCCAGGTGTTTGGCGGGGTGAGGCCCAGGTCTTTAAAGATGTCGGTGCGATAGTAGGCCATGTGGAAGTCGCCGTCGAGCGGAATGGTGTAGATCTTGCCGCCAAAGGTGGCGCTGAAGTCGCGGAAGAACGGCCCGATATCGTCCCACTGGATGTCTTTATCGGCCTTGATCCGGTCGTCGAGCGGCTCCAGGTAGCCGGGGCTCACGTAGTCGGCCATCCACTGCGGCGCGAACACGTACACGTCGAAGGCGTTGGTCTTGGTGCTGAGGTCGGTCAGGATCTTCTGGTACAGGTCGGCAAACGGCACGGTGGTGACGTTGACCTTGGCCCCAGTTTTTTCGGAGAACTCTTTGCCGCGGCGCTGCAGCGGCTCGGCGATCTGCGGGCCGGTAAAGGTCAGCACGTTGATCTCGACGTCTTTGAAGTCGCCGCCGGCCGCAGCGGGCGCGGCGGTGGGCGCGGGCGCGGCGGTAGCCTCGGGCGCGGCGGTGGGCGCGGGCGCAGCAGTGGGCGCGGGCGCGGCGGTAGCCGCAGGCGCGGCGGGCGCGGCGGTGGGTGCGGGCGCGGCCGGCGCGCCGCCGCCACAGGCGGTGAGCACAAACGCCAGCACAAGCATCAAAGCGAACAGGGAGCCTGCAGGTACGTGTTTGCCACTTCGCACAAATTACCTCCTCGTAGGCTGATTTCGCAGTGAACGACGCCGGGGTTGATCTGGGCCGTACCTCCTTCCTTGCCCTGTAAACGAGCATAGCAAAGCCAACGCGCGGCAAACTGTTCGCCGGCATTCGGCTGCGCATACGAGCTTATGCAAGCACGCCACGGCTCAGGGCTGTACGTGCATACGGCCTGACGCGCTGCGGTAAACTACCGACACAATAAAAGATAGGTCGTGGTAACGCTACCATTCTATCATCGCCTGTTCCCATCTGTCAATACGGTTTTTTACTTGACCAGCCAAAAAAGCTGCGCTACAATGTGCGCACACAGTGTTATCGTTATCACGAACAGCCTCGGCGCTGGTACGCGCCCGGTTCGGAGCGAGCCTCGGCTGGCGGTACGCCCCTCGACTGTTTTGCTCCGGCGTTTGCCGGGCAGCACGCATCCGCTTCGGCAAAAACACCAGCGCCGTCCGTGCACCTCGTGGACGTTGCAAAAGCAGAGCGATACCATGGCCGTCACGATCAATGAAGTGGCCGAGCACGCTGGCGTCTCGCCAATGACGGTCTCGCGCGTCATCAACGGCAGCCAGCGCGTGCGCGCCGAGACGCGCACGCGCGTCGAGCAGGCAATCGCCGAGCTTGGCTATGTGCCCAACAGCCTGGCGCGCGGCCTTTCGCGCCAGAAAGCCGGCACGCTGGCGCTGATTGTGCCGGACGTGGCCAACCCATTTTTCACGCTGATCGTGCGCGGCGCCGAGAATGTCGCCCGCCGCGCCGGCTATCGCGTGATCCTGTGCAACACCGAGAGCGATCTCGAGCGCGAGCACGAGTATGTTCAGGAAATGCTGGCCCACCGCGTCGAGGGTATTCTGATCGCCCCGGCCAACGACCGGTCGCTGCGCCACATGCGCATCATCCAGCGCCACGGCGTGCCGTTTGTGCTGCTCGACCGCGCCGTGGCGGGTATGGAGTGCGACCTGGTGCAGGGCGACAGCGTCGGCTCGGCGCGGCAGCTGGTCGAGCACCTGGTGCGGCTGGGGCATAGCCGCATCGCACTGCTCGGCGGCGAGCCCGAGATCTCTACCACGCGCGACCGCGTGCAGGGCTATCGCCAGGGGCTGCAGGGCGCCGGGCTGGCGTGGGATCCGGCGCTCGAGATCCACTCGCGCTACGAGATCACCGGCGGCTACCAGGCCGCGCAGCGCATGCTCGAGCTGCCTACCCTGCCGACGGCGCTGCTGGCGGTGAACAATGTGGTGGCGGTGGGGGTGGTGCTGGCGCTGCGCGAGCGCGGGCTCGAGGTGCCGCGCGATTTCGCGCTCGCGTGCTTCGACGATATCGAGTACGCCTCGCTGCTGTTTCCGTTTCTTACCGCTATGGTGCAGCCCGCCGAAAGCTTTGGCACGCTGGCCACGCAGCTGCTGCTCGACCGCATCGACGGCCGCGGCAGCGAGCAGCGCCGCCATGTCGTGCTGGCGTCCGAGCTGATCGTGCGGGCCTCGTGCGGCTCGAACCGCGTGGCGATGCCGTCGCTTGCGCAGTACTGAGCGCCGGGCTCACTCGCCGATCAGCAGGTACGGCTCCTCGATGCGCTCCTTCAGGAAGCGCAAGAACTTCGCTGCCGGCGCCCCGTCGGTCACGCGGTGGTCGAACGCCAGGCTGAGCGACCACATGCTGCGTGGCACCACCTGGCCGTCGCGCACCACCGGCTTCTCGACGATCCGGCCAAGGCCGAGGATGGCAGCCTCGGGCAGGTTGATGATCGGCGTGAACGCGTCTACGTCGGTGGCGCTCAGGTCGCTGATCGTAAACGTGCCGCCGCTCAGGTCGGCCGGGCGAATGCGGTTGTGCTTGATCTGGTCGAGCAGGTCGGTCATGCGCGCGCCCAGCTCGCGCAGCGTCGCCCGGTCGGCGTCGTGCAGCACCGGCACGATCAGGCCGCGCTCGCTGTCGACGGCCATGCCGATGTTGACGCGCGCCAGCCGCTCAATCGCGTCGCCGGCGACGCGCGCGTTCAGGTACGGGTACTTGCGCAGCCCCGCGGCGGCGATCTTGGCGACGACGTGGCTGTAGGCCGGCGGGAAGCCCCACTCCTGGCGCACGCGCGCGCGCAGCCGGTGCATCACCGCTACAAACTCGGTCGCGTCGACTTCGGTGAACAGCGTGACGCGCGCGGTGGCCTGGGCGCTGGCGAGCATGCGCCCGGCGATCACGCCGCGTACGCCGGCAAGCGGCACTCGCTCGATCACCTCGCCCGCAGTGTCGCTGGGGGCGGCCGGCGGCGGCGCGGCCACAGCCTGGGCCTGCTGCTGCTCGGCCAGGTACGCGCGCACGTCGCGCTCGACCACGCGCCGGCCGCCATCGCCGCTTGGCCGCACCAGCGCCAGGTCGACGCCGTGGGTTGCGGCGACATTGCGCGCGCGCGGCGACACGAACCGGCGCGCCGGGGCTGCGGGCGTGCCGATCGGCGGCGCAGGATCGGCTGCCGGCGCGGGCTGCGCGTCTGCCGCGCTTTCGCGGATCGTCGCCGGCTTGGCGCCGCCGGCCGGCCAGCGGTCGTCGGCCGCGCCAATCAGCGCCACAACCGTCAGCACCGGCAGCTGCTGGCCCGGCTGAAACGGGCCGGCGCGCAGGTAGCCTTTGGCCGTGGCCTCGATCGCAAAGATCGCCTTGTCGGTCTCGACCTCGAGAACCTCCTGGCCGGGCTCCAGCGCGGCGCCGTCGGGCTGCAGCCAGCGCACCAGCGTCACCTGCTCGACAGTCTGGCCCAGCTGGGGGATAAACAGCTCTTTTGGCATAGTGGCCTCTATAGCGTCTTGCGGCAGGCGGCGACGATCCGCGCAACGTTGGGGATGGCCAGGTCCTCGAGCACCTCGGCGCGCGGCACCGGCACGTTTGCGGCGGCCACGCGCTGCATTGGCGCGTCGAGGTAGTCGAACGCGCGCTCGTTTACCTGCGCGAGCACCTCGTTGATAAAGCTGCTGTTCTCGTAGGCCTCGGTCACGCCCACCAGCCGGCCGGTCTTGCGCACCGACTCGAGCACCGTGTCGATGTCGAGCGGCTTCAGCGTGCGCAGGTCGACGACCTCGGCCTCGATGCCCTCGCGCGCCAGTAGCTCGGCGGCCTCGATCGCGCGCAGCACCATGCGGGAGTACGTCACGATCGTGACATCGCGGCCGGCGCGCTTGATGTCGGCCACGCCCAGCGGTATCACGTACTCTTCTTCCGGCACCGGGCCTTTTTCTTTATAGAGCATCTTGTGCTCGATAAACATCACCGGGTTGTCGTCGCGGATGGCGGCCTTCAGCAGCCCCTTGGCGTCGTAGGCCGTGGCCGGCATCACCACATACAGGCCGGGGAAGTGCGTCCACAGGCTTTCGAGGCTCTGCGAGTGGTGCGCGGCGATTGCGCGGCCGGCGCCGCCCTCGGTTCGCACCACCAGCGGCACGCTGGTCTTCCCGCCGAACATGTAGCGGTTCTTGGCGCCCTGGTTGGCCAGCTGGTCCATGGTCAGCGGCGTGAAGTCGACATACATCACCTCGGTCACCGGGCGCATGCCGGCCATGGCCGCGCCCACGCCTGCGCCGGCGATCGTCGCCTCGGAGATCGGCGTGTCGATCACGCGCCAGGGGCCGAACTCGTCGAGCAGGCCGCGGGTCGCGCCGTAGGCCCCGCCGTACAGCCCAATATCCTCGCCGAGCAGAAACACGCGCGCATCGCGCTGCATCTCCTCGCGCATGGCCTCGGTAAGCGCCTGGGCGTAGCTGATCTGGCGCATCGACGCGTCGCCGCGCACCCGCTCGCGCAGCGCGCGCTCGGCCGCGATGTCGGCGGCGCTGTGCTGCAGCGGCGCGTACACGTCGGTCTCAAGCTCGCTCGGGTCGGGCTCGGGCGAGGCTTCGGCGAACGCCAGCGCGGCGGCCAGCTTGGCGTCGGCGGCGTGCTCAAGCGCGGTCAGGTCGGCCTCGGAAAGCAGGCGCAGCCCGGCCATGCGCGCCGCGAAGGCCTTGATCGGGTCGCGCGCGCGCCAGGCGGCCTCTTCCTCGCGCGTGCGGTAGGCCCGCGGGTCGGAGTGCGAGTGCCCGTAGAAGCGGTAGGTCTTGGCCTCGATCAGCGTCGGGCCGTGGCCGCGCCGGGCGCGCTCGACCGCCCGCGCGGTGGCGCTGCGCACCGCCAGCACGTCCATGCCGTCGACTACCTCGCCGGGGATGTCGTAGGCCAGCGCGCGGTCGGCTACGTTCTGGCGCTTGCTCATCTTCGGCCAGGGCTCGCTCATGGCATACAGGTTGTTCTCGCACACGAAAATCACCGGCAGATCCCAGATGCTGGCCATGTTCAGCGCCTCGTGGAAGTTGCCGGTGTTGGCCGCGCCGTCGCCAAAAAAGCACAGCACCACCCGGTCGCTGCCGGCGATCTTCTGGGCGAGCGCCGCGCCAACCGCCACCGGGATGTTGCCGGCGACGATGCCGGTGGCGCCGAGGTTGCCGTGCGCCACGTCGGCGATGTGCATCGAGCCGCCCTTGCCCTTGCAGTAGCCGCCAGCCTTGCCCAGCACCTCGGCCATCATCTGGTTGTAGTGCGCCTGGCGCGCGGCCTCGCTGGCGGCGGCGCTGTCGCCGTGGGCGTGGGCGTGGCCGTGGCCGCGGTGCGTGCTGGTGATGTAGTCGTCGGCGCGGAGCGCGCCGATCGCGCCAACCGCCACGGCCTCCTGCCCGGCGTACAGGTGCGAGGCGCCCTTCAGCACCGCGCGCCCCAGCAGGTCGGCGATGGCGTTCTCGAGCGCGCGGATCTCGAGCATCTGGCGCATGTAGCCGAGCAGCTCGTCGCGCGTGAGCGCCTGATCCTCGATCAGCGCCGAAAACGATTCAATTGCAAGGTCGCTCGTCATCGCGATCTCCAGCTTTTTGCGAGGCGCAAACACACGGTGGATGCAGGCCCCTCACCGCTCGGCGTTTAGGGGCATCCGGGGCGCGCTTGCCCAGAACACAAACCAGCCTTTGCAAACAGCCCCTTAGCCGAATGGGGCATCATACCGATACGATGCGCATAGACGCGGCAAACGGCGCCAAGCCGGGGTGGCCGGCCGGCGCGTCGGTTACCAGCACGTCGACCTGGCTGGCCGGCGCGAACGCGGCCGCGCCCACCTGGCCAAGCTTGGTGGCGTCGAGCAGCGCCACCACCGAGCGGCACGCGCCAACCAGCGCGCGCTTCACCTCCGCCTCGGCCGGGCTGACATCCGTGAGGCCGGCGTCGGGCGCGAGGCCGTGCGCGCCAAAGAAGCCATGCCCGATCGTGTAGCGCCGCAGCGGGCCTAGCCCGTCGTGCCCCACCAGCGAGCGCGAGCCGCGCCGCAGCATGCCGCCCAGCAGCACCACCGCGATCTGCGGCGCCTCGAATAGCTCGTCGACGACCGCCAGGCTGTTGGTCAGGATCGTCAGCTCGCGCTGGTCGCGCAGCGCCCGCGCCAGCTCCAGCGCGGTGCTGCTGGTGTCGAGCACGATCGCCTCGCCCGGGCATACCAGCGCGGCGGCGGCGCGGCCGATCCGCTGCTTCGCGTCGGGCTGCTGGTGGCGCCGCGCGTCGAACGAGAGCTCGCGGCTCGCCCGCTCGATCAGCACCGCCCCGCCGTGCGTGCGCGCCAGCAGGCCCTGCTCGGCCAGCGCGCGCAGGTCGGCGCGGATCGTCGCGCCCGAGACGGCGTAGCGCTGGCTGAGATCGTCGACGGTTACGCGCCCTTCGGCGCGCGCAAGCTCGGCGATGCCGCGCCGGCGCTCTTCAAGAAATATTTCATTTGCTTTCATGTGCTTTCATTTTAGATCAGCCTGCCCGCGCCGTCAATCGGGCATGCAAGCGAGCTAGGGTGATGTCAAAGTCCGTTGGGCGCTGCCCAATATCCCACTTTGCGGCTTGGCGGCAAAGCCGCCAAACCACACGACAAAAAAATATGTTTGGGGCGGCTTCGCCGCCATACGCATTAAGCGTAGTAGACAAGGACAGCTCTTGTGGTATGGTTGTTGTCGCCAAACCACAACCAAACACCGACAGGAGCCGCCCTGATGACGACTATACCACAGCTGGCCGCCACGCTTGCGGCGGTGTTGACCGAGGAAGCCGACCGTGCCGGCCGCCAGACCGGCTTTGTTCAGCGCTCGGACGCCAAACTGACCGGCAGTGTGTTCGTGCAAACGCTCGTGTTTGGCCTCGGTGCCGACCCGCAGGCGAGCTTGAGCGCCCTGACGCAGACGAGTGCCGCCTTGGGCGTAACCATCTCGCCCGAAGCCTTGCATCAGCGGTTTGACCGAACCGCCGCCACCTGTCTGGAACACGTGCTCGGGGCTGCGATTGGCGAGGTGCTGTGTGCTGACCCACTCAGCTTGCCCATCCTCGACCGCTTCGCCGAGGTGGTGGTGCAAGATAGTACCACGATCGCCTTGCCCGAGGCGCTCGCTGCGGTCTGGACCGGCTGCGGTAATGGCACGCCCGACGCCGGCAACGCGGCGCTAAGCTCCAGGTCGCCCTCGACCTGCGCACGGGCGCTTGCGCGGCCCGACCCTGCACGATGGCCGCGAGTCGGATGCTCGCCACCCTGCATCACGATCTGCCGCAGGGCGCGGTCCGGCTGGTGGATTTGGGCTATTTTGACCTCGCCCTGCTGGCGGAGTTGGACGCGCGGGGCGTGTCCTGGTTCTCGCGCATGCAGGCACTGACCAGCCTGCAAACGGACGATGGACGCTGGTGGCGCCTGCACGACCTGCTGGCCGCCATGCCCGAGGCAACGCTCGATCTGCCGGTGCGGCTGGGGCGGGAGGCGCAGGTGCGGGCGCGCTTGCTGGCAGTGCGGCACCGCAGGAGGTGGTCGACCAGCGCCGCCGCCGCTTGCGGGAGGAAGCCAAAGCGCAGGGCCAGATGGTCAGCGCGCTGCGCTTGGCCTTGGCGGCGTGGAGCGTGTTTGTGACCACCATCCCGCCGGACGGACTGACCGTGACGGAGGCGCTGGTGCTGGCGCGGGCGCGCTGGCAGATCGAACTGCTGTTTAAGCTGTGGAAAAGCCACGGGCAGATTGATCTGGTACGGGACGTGCAGCCGTGGCGGGTGCTGTGAATTGTGGACGCTTGCTCAATCAAATTGTGCAGCATTGGCTGCTGCTCGTGAGCGGGTGATGCGCCCGCACGGAGTTGGGGCAAAGCGGCACAGACAATTCGTACGCATTGGATCGCGCTGGCAACGGCGATGGGGCAGCCCGCACGGCTGCGGGACGCGCTGACGACGCTGGCACGCTGTATTCAAGCAGGCTGCCGCAAGAACCGACGCAGGAAACATCCGTGTACCTTCCAGCGGTTTTTGATGAGTACCGATAGCTGTGTGGCGTAAGCTTAATGCGCATGGGGGGCGGCTTCGCCGCCCCCCATGCCCCCACCGAAGCGACTTTGCCGTCGCTCTGCAAGCAGGCCAGCGCGCGCGCAGCTGGAACTTTTGCAACGGTGTAGCCGTCTGAGTCAATATTCACTCAAATGTGGCGTCGATTATGTGCGCCGCGACGTTGCAGCTGCTGCTATAATCCTTACAAGGGGTCGCTTTACCGTAGGAGAACATATGCGCCGCTTTGCCTCGCTCTTTTTGCTGGCCGCGCTGCTGCTGTCTGCCTGTAGCACCAGCCCCAGCCCGCCCGATAGCACTCCCCAGCCGAGCGATAGCACCCCGATCGCACCGGAGCCGACCAGCGATGCCGGCGGCGACAATGGCAAGGTTACGATCTCGTTTGCCGCGTGGGACTACGAGCGCCAGATCTACGAGCCGCTGGCGAAGAAGTTCAGCGAAGAGAACCCGAACATCGAAGTGGTGATCGTGCCGCTCGACGACCTGATGAATGTTTCGGGGCCGAATGTCGATTACTCTTCGTTCGCGCAGCTGCGCCGCGTCGTGGCCGGGGCCGACACCGCGCCCTCCTCGACGGTCGCGCCCGAGACGCTTGGCAGCAGCCTGATGCTCGACCTGACGCCGCATATGGACGCCGACAGCAGCTTCAAGCGCGACGACTTCTACCCCGGCGCGCTTGAGCAGTATACGATCAAGGGCGCGCTGCGCGTGCTGCCGCGCTATGTGAATGTGCAGCTGCTGAGCTACAACAAAGATCTGTTCAAGAACGCCGGCATCCCCGAGCCGAAGCTCGGCTGGAGCTGGAACGACCTGCTGGGCATCGCCGAGCAGATGGCGAAGAAAAATGGCAGCAAGGTCGATACCTATGGCTTTCTCGACTCCAGCGGCAGTTTTGTGCCGTTTGTGGCGCTGCTGAAGGAGCAGGGCATCGACCTACTGACCGCCGACGCCAGCAAGTTCAAGATCGATCGCCCCGAGATCGCCGATGCGCTCAAGCGCCTGCGCGGCCTGGTGGACAGCGGCGCGCTGTTCCGGCCGCAGTACGCCCCGCCGGTTGACGGTGGCAAAGAGCCGCAAAACCAGGTCGACCCGGCCCAGCTGATCCGCGATGGCAAGGCGGCGATCTGGGCGCAGGAGTTCTACGGGGTTGGCCCTGGCCCACGCCCGGTCGACGTGGCCGGCCCGAATGGCGGCGGCGGCCCCACCGATACATCACTGCCGTTTGAGGTTGGCTCGGTGCCCTACCCCAGCTCGTCGTTCAACTTCTACAGCGGCGTCGACGGCTATATCGTCAGCGCTGGCACCGCGCACCCGGCCGAATCCTGGAAGTGGATCGAGTTCCTCTCGCGCCAGCAGACCGACCAGCCTTCCGGCGGTGCGCCGATCTACAACCAGCCCGGCCGCATCCCCGCGCGCCAGAGCATCGCCGAGCAGAACGGCTTCTGGAAGAACATCGACGCCCAGTCCGCCGAGGCGTATAAGTGGGCGCTGGCGCACCCCGCGCCGCCGCTCGAGCGCAGCCCCGACCAGTACCTGTTCGGCGCGTTTGGCCAGGCGATCGAGTCGGCGCTCGGCGCCGAGAAGAAGGATCCGGCCAAGGCGCTGCAAGAGGCGCAGAAGCAGCTCGACCAGCAGCTGGCCGACGCGCAGCTCACGCCCACCGCCACGCCCGACCTGAGCCCGGTGGCGGTAGCCACGCCCGAGCCGCAGGTGGCGCCCGAGGGAGCCACCACGATCAAGTTCTCGTCGTTCGCCTACAACCCGGCCGACCTGCGCAGGATCGCGCGTAGCTTCCGCGACCAGCGGCCCGATATCTTCGTCGACGTGCGCTCGACCGATGTGTTCACGCAGGGCCCCACGCTCAGCCAGCTCGCCAAAACCAGCGACTGCTTCGCGTGGTACTCGCCGCCGCAAACCGACGACGATTTCAAGGGCCTGCTCGATCTGCAGCCGCTGTTCGACGCCGACGCCAGCTTCCCGCAGAGCGACTACTCGTCGGCGCTGCTGGCGCCCTACCAGCGCAACGGCTCGCTCTACGGCCTGCCCTACGCCGCGACACTGCGCACGCTCAACTACAACAAAACCGCCTTCGACGCGGCAGGCATCCGCACGCCAAGCGCCGAGTGGAAGCCCGACGACTTCCTGGCGGCGGCCCAGGCGCTCACCAAGGGCGACGGCGACAAAAAGCAGTTCGGCTATGTGCCGCTGGGTGGCCCGCAGCAAGATCTGTTCTTCTTCATCAGCCAGTTCGGCGCGCAGCTGGTGAACGGCAGCGGCCAGGACGCGCGGCCGAACTTCGACGACCCCAAGACCGTGCAGGCCATCCAGTGGTACCTCGACCTGTCGAGCGTGCATAAGGTGATGCCGACGCTGAAGTTCCCGTACCAGCGCGACGACAACTTCAACGACCAGTCGTACGAGTACGTGCAGAACGGCCGCGCCGGCATGTGGTTCGACCAGGGCTACGGTATGTTCGGCGGCCCCAATGGCGGTGGCGGCGGGCAAGGCCAGCAGTTCGAGGTCGGCATCGCGCCACTGCCGATCGGCGGCGGCGGCCTGCGCGCCGGCGACATGTACCTGCGCGGCCTGCACATCTCGGCGCAGTCGCAGCAGCAGCAGGCATGCTGGGAGTGGCTCAAGTTCCTCTCGGCCGACGTGACCAACCTGCAGGGCGCTATCCCGGCGCGCAAGTCGATCATCAGCGGCGATGCCTTCAAGGCGCAGGCCTCGCCCGACGTGCTGGCGCTCGTCAAGGCCTACGGCGACGTATTCAACCGTTCGTCGGCGCAGGCCAGCCAGGGCAGCGACCCCAGCCAGATCTATAATATCGACACCTACTGGTTCTTCAAGGCGCTGAGCGAGGCGCTCGACAAAAAAGCCACGCTCGCCGCCGGCCTGGCCGAGGCACAGAAGAACAGCGTCGCCTGGCTCGACTGCATGGCCAAGACGCCGAACAAGCCGGCCACCTGCGCCCAGCAGGTCGATCCGAAGTACAACGGCTACAACGTCGAAGACCCGCCGGCCGACGGGAGCGGCCCCAAGGGCTAGGGCCGGGCATCTGTATACAATACCAGCGCTTCAGAGGAAACAACCATGAAACGGATACTTGCGGCTTTACTGCTGGCGCTGCTGCCGCTGCTGGCCGCCTGCGGCGGCGCGCCGGCCACCGGCCAGCAGGAAGCGCCAACGCCGACGCCGCTGCCGCCCGACCCGGCCTTCGAGCGGCCAACCTTCACCGTCAAGCGCGACGCGATCGACCGCCTGCTCGAGATCAACGGCCGCGTCACGCCGGTCGACCTGACGCAGCTCTCGTTCAAGCGCGAGGGCCGCGTGAATAGCGTGGCCTTCAAGCGCGGCGACGTGGTGAAGCAGGGCGACCTGATCGCCGAGCTGCAGCAGGACGAGCAGGTCGACGAGCTGCGCCAGGCCGAGGACTCGCTGGTGCAGGCCAAGCGCGACCTCGACAACGCCAAGAAGGCCCAGGACAAGAAGATCAAGCAGGCCGAGATCGACGTGCAGCAGGCCAAAGACGACCTCGCGCTGGTGCTGCCCGGCGGCGAGAACGACCCGATTCGCAAGGCCCAGCAGGATCTCGAGGCCGCCCAGCGCGACGCGCGCGACACCGGCACCTCGGGCTCGGAGGGCAAAACCTCCGCCGAGTATAGCCTGCTCAAGGCCACCGAGGCGCTGCAAGATCAGCAGACGGCCTACACCAAGGCGTACTGGGACAACGACTGGGCGCAGCGCTATGGCACCGACCCCAAGCAGCCCAAGATCGTCGACCCCAACACCGGCAAGGAGGTTCCGAACAAGCTCACCGACGAGCAAAAGGAAGCCTACAAGACCGCGCTGACCCAGGCCGATCGCTCGCTGCGCGACGCCGAGCGCGCCGTTCAGGCCGCCCAGCGCGACCTCGACAAGGCGCGCGAGGGCGAGGTGACGAAGAACGACGAGGCCAGCCAGAAGGTCGCCGAGGCCCAGCGCAAGCTCAACAGCCTGCTGCAGGGCAACGGCAACAAAGACCTGATCGAGGCCCAGCGCAAGGTCGAGGCCGCCCAGCTGGCGCTCGACGAGGCCAAGACCGAAAGCTTCAACTCCGAGCTGAAGGCCGTGGAGAACGCCCAGCGCGCGCTTGAGAAAGCCAAGAAGAAGGTCGACGACGGCCGGATCGTAGCGCCGCAGAACGGCGAGCTGCTGGCGCTCAGCATCAGCGAGGGCGACAGCGCCACCGCGTTCGATCCGGTGGTCGAGATCGCCGACCCGAGCAAGCTCGAGGTGGCGGCTGAGCTTGGCCCCGAGCAGATGAAGCAGCTCTCCGAAGGCCAGCCGGCCCAGCTGGCGCTGCTCTCGCGGCCCGACGTGACGCTGCCCTCGGTGATACGCCAGATGCCCGCGCCCTACGGCTCGGGCGGCAGCGGCACCGTCGAGGAGCGCGACCGCACCACGCGCTTCACGCTGCTCGATCTCAAGGGCCAGCAGGTCGAGGCCGGCGTCACGATCGTCAAGATCCGCATCGTGCTCGAGCACAAAGACAACGTGCTCTGGCTGCCGCCCGAGGCCATCCGCTCGTTCGAGGGCCGGCGCTTCGTGGTGGTGCGCGAGGGCGAGCGCGAGCGCCGCGTAACGATCAAAACCGGCATCGAGACCGACGACAAGGTCGAGATCGTCGAAGGCTTAAAACAAGGCGACGTGGTCGTCGGGCAGTAGTGCCTCGATTGTCATTGCAAGGGCGCGATATATCGCGCCCCCCAACTATTATATGAATCTACTCTGGACAACCCTCTCGGTGCTTACCACTGCGCTGAAGCGGCTGCGCGCCAACTTCGGCCTTGCGCTGTGCGCGATCGTCGCCCTGCTGGCGGCGGTGGCGCTGGCGGTGAGCGTGCCGACGTACGCCGAGGGCGCGAGCCTGCGGCTGCTCAAGAGCACGCTGGCCAAGCAAGAGCAGCAGACCAACCGCTCGGCGTTCGCGCTGCTGTTCCGCTACCTGGGCTCGAGCAAAGGCTCGCTCGAGTGGGATCGCGTGGCCCCGGCCGACGCGTTCATCAGCGGGCCAGGGCTGGCGCGGCTCGACCTGCCGCTGCAGGGGCTGGCGCGCCACGTGCGCACCGACCCGCTGCGCATGCTGCTGCCGCCCTCGTCGGGCGCGGCCAACCCGTTTCTCAAGAACGTGACGCTGGGCTTCATCAGCGGCATGGATCAGCAGATCAAGATCGTCGACGGCGCCGCACCGCGCAAGTACAGCGCCGCGATCAAGCCAGGCGTCGCGCCCGTCGAGGTGCTGATCATGCGCGACCTGGCCGACGAGATCGGCATCAACACCGGCGACCAGTTCTCGCTCGTCGGGACGATCGGCGGCAAGGTCGCGGCGATTCCGATCAAGGTGAGCGGGCTGTGGGCGCCGGTGAGCGCGGCCGACCCGGCGTGGTTTTACCCGCCCAGCGCGCTGAAGGACGTGGTGCTGGTGCCCGAGGCTACCTTCACCGGCCCGGTGGCGGCCTACCTGAAGAACGAAGTCGGGCTGGCGCTGTGGTTCGCGCGCCTGAACGGCGCGAACCTCTCGGCCGCGCAGGCCGCGCCGCTGCTGGCGCGTATCGACGGCCTGAGCGCGCAGGCCGCCGGGCTGGTGGCGGGGCTGAAGCTCGAGCAAAGCCCGCGCGACGCGCTGCTGCGCTACCGCCAGGAGGCCCAGGCGCTGACGCTGCAGCTATTTGTGTTCAGCGCGCCGATCCTCGCCCTGGTGCTGTACTTCGCCGGGCTGGTGGCCGCGCTGCTGGTGAACCGCCAGCGCGGCGAGATCGCGCTGCTCAAGACACGCGGCGTGCGCGACGTGCAGATCCTGGGCGTGTACATCGTCGAGTGGCTGCTGATGGGCGCGCTGGCGCTGGCGGCCGGGCCATGGCTTGGCCTGCTGTTCGCGCGGTTCATGGGCAGCACGCGCTCGTTCCTGCAGCTCACCGCCGACGCGCCCGAGCTGCCGCTGGCGCTCACCTGGGAAAGCCTGCGCTTTGGCGTGGCCGCCGTGGCCCTGGCGCTGCTGGCCGCGCTGCTGCCGGCGTTTGTGGCCGCGCGCCGCACCCTTGTCGACGAGCAGCAGCAGGCCGCGCGTACGCTGCGCGCGCCCTTCTGGCAGCGCTTTTTCCTCGACATCATGCTGCTGGTGCCGGCGATCTACGGCATCTACCAGCTGCGCCGCTCGGGCGGGT
>NZ_JAXLWP010000044.1:0-48376 GCF_046328425.1 Kouleothrix sp. | reverse complement strand
GGTAGCTTTGGAGTTTGTCAAATCGACTGTGTAAATGGCACTCTCTCGGTTTTACTCCGCTGGGAAGCGCCCCGCAAAGCGTATCGCGAGCTGGTTGCGGATGCGCGCCCAATCCTGTGGCGGCATCGTCCATTTCCGCGTGATCTCGCGTGTGACCAAGAACAGCAGCTTGCGCGCCGCCTCCCCGCTCGGGAACGAGCCTTTCGTCTTCGTCACCTTGCGCAGTTGCCGGTTGTACCCCTCGATCGTATTGGTCGTGTAGATCAACCGTCGGATCTCCGGGCCGTATTCGAACATCGTCGCTAGTAGTCCGTCAATCCTGAATCGAAGGATAGAGCCGTTTGAGCTTGATGCGAGCATCCTCCACTGTGAAGCGCCACTCAACCGTTGCCTTGTGGCGGTTGCGCCGGCGTTCCCATGCGCGTAGCTCGCGGGCCAGCACCTTTCGATCCGGGATACGCCGATCATCGAGACACTGGCGGCGCAGCACACTCGCTTCAATCTCGGCCATGTTCAGCCAACTGCCATGCTTGGGTGTGTAGTGAATCTCCAGCTTCATCGCTAAGCGCTTGGCTTCTGCAGGTGCGAACGCTTCATAGAGTGAGCTAATGCTGTGGATATTCAGATTGTCCATCACCAACACGATCAAGTCCACCTCCGGATAGCGCACGTCGACCAATTCCTTTACCCACTGCGCCCAATCCACACGCGTGCGCTGCTCGGTGACATTCGTAAAACGCTGTCCGCGCAATGGCTCGAAGCCGATGAAAATGTTGGCCGTGCCATTGCGCTCGTATTCGTGATCTTGGCGCTTGGGGTGACTCGCTTGTGCTGGAATGGCTTCACGCGTATCGCTGAGCAACTGCGTGCTGACTTCATCCATACAGATGATCCGAATATCGTCGCGGTCGGGCCAAGTATAGACCTCCAGCACGTCTTCCATATGCGCCACAAATTCAGCATTGGCCTCTGGTGGAATGCACCATTCATCTATCCGCCACGGTTTGAGTTCGTTTTTTTGAGTGTCTGACGGACGGTTTCATGCGAGACGGCTTCGACATACTCCAATTCGACCATGCGTTCAGCCAACAGGCGCAACGTCCAGCGTCCGGCACCCTCGGGCGGAGTGCTACAGGCCAAGGCCACCAAATGGGCTTCAGCAGCGCCATCCAAGGCGCGGGTGTAGACACGTTTGGGCAGCTTGCGCTGCAAAGCAGCCTCCAAGCCGTGTTGCACCGCAGTCTGGCGCACGCGGGCAACAGTCGACATGCCGACATCCAACGCTGAGCAGATCATCGCATCAGTCCAGCCAGGGCCATCCGGGCCTTGATCGGCTTTGAGCAAGATCCGCGCATGGATATGAGTATGTGCGCGCGAACTGCCACTGTTCACAAGTGTCTGCAAGCGAGCGCGTTCAGCGAGCGACAACTGTACTTGAAAGGTTTTCTTCGGCATGACTGGCCTCCTGAACGTGATTGAGCGTGTGAGTTGCAGCCAGGATACCAGTCAAACGGCGATTATTCAAGTCAGCTTTGACGGACTACTAGAGCTTGCTGTGCGTCTCGAAGAGCTGAAGAAGCTCGCTGATCACACGCTCGCGCTCGCCCGAGTCTTCGCTGCGGATCGCGGTGGTGACGCAGCCTTCCAGGTGGCCTTCCAGCACGATCTTGTTGAACGTTTCGAGCGCCCGCTGTACCGCAAGCGCCTGCTTGATAATATCGACACAGTAGGCGTCCTCGTCGATCATGCGCTCGATGCCGCGCACGTGGCCCTCGATCGAGCGTAGCCGGTTACGCAGCTGCTGTTTGTTTTCCATGCGATGCTCTTTCTACCCCCTCCCACGGGGGTAGGGATATTATAATGATCGCAGCGTGGCGCGTCAAGGGGTTGTAGAAGGCTGTTGCTCATAGCAACTCGGTTTGATCATTTCTTTGGTATGCGCTGCACGGCGCATACCAAAAAGAAATTCGGGGGCGGCATTGCCGCCCCCGAACCCTCACCATACAGCAAGTGCTCAGCCGAATAAGGTGTTGCGCTTAGCCGCTCACCGGCGCGATCTGGCGGCTGCGTGCGCGCCGCGGCATGCTCCGGGGCGCGTCCTGCCGCAGAAAGCGCAGCAACGTCTCGTTGAACAGCTCGGCTTCGTCGAGAAACGGAAAGTGGCGGCTTTCGGGCATCACCACCACCTCGGCGCTGGGGATGTGGTCGAACAGATCGGCCTGGTTGGGGTGAACGATCTCGTCGCGCCCGCCGTGCACGATCAGCGCCGGCACGTTTAGGCGCGGCAGCTCGGGCCGCAGGTCGGTGCGCCACATCGAGCCGACTGCGCGCCGCAGCGTGGTGGAGCTTGATTTCACGCTATCGTCGAGGATCTCGTTCACGGCCGGGTCGTTGGTTTCGCCCAGGAACAGCCGGAACATGTAGCGCCGAAACCAGGGCATGCGCGCGAACGCATCGGCGAGCACCGGCCGGTCGGTGAGCTTGAGCAGCCACGAGAGCGAGTCGCCGACGATCGGCGCGCCGACGGCCACCACCCGGCTCACGCGCTTAGGGTTGTTGATCGCGGTTTTCAGCGCAACCATGCCGCCCATCGAGTGGCCCACCAGCACCACACGGTCGATGCCAAGCTCGTCGAGAAAGCGGATCACCTGGTCGGAGTAGCTTTGGATGCTCTCGGGGGTGGATTGGCCCAGCCGTGTGTCGCCGAAGCCCCAGAAATCAAACGAGTAGGTGCGGAAATGCTCGGCCACTCGCTCGATGGTAGGGAACCAGTAGCGCCAGCTGCCCAGCCAGCCATGCAGGAACAACACTGGCCGCCCATAGCCAAAAACTTCGTAGTGCACAACTTGTTGATCGACGACCATGATACTCATAAGAGTGCCTGTATGTGTTGGCGGCAGTTTCTATGGTCGGACGATTGTGGTGCGCCACAATTCTACTATACCATAAGAACCGCCGGTGCTCGGATGTTGGTTATGGTCGATATGCCAATTCAGGACTTCTGTCCTACGAGTATGCATAAGCCAGCGCTCGGCCAAAGATCGCGGCGATCAGTCGCCGCTGCTGACGCGCGTGCGCAGCACCGAGATATTCGACTCGCGCTCGTTCAGCGAGCGGCGCAGGCGCCACTGCAGCATGGCGATCTCTTCCGAGATGCTGCGCAGGTTCTGCATTTCTTGCTCGAGCTCTTCGAGCAGCGCGCCGGCCTGAAGCCCGGCCATCACCTGTGCGCGGTCCTTCGAGAGCGTGCCGACGCGATCTTGAATGGCAGCCAGCAGGCCCATCAGGTGCGCCCAGGCCTCGTTATCTTGCGCGGCCTTGACGCGCGCGCCCTGCTGCCGGCCCTCGGCCCACTCTTTGATCTGCGCCTGGATCGCGCCCAGCCGGCTTTCGAGCTGCTGCACGGTTTGCTCGGGCAGTGGCTGCGGCGCGGGGCTGCGCGCCCCGGCACCCTGCACGATCTCGCTCAGCCGATCTTGTAGCTGCGCCATCGAGGAGCCAAGCTGAGTCTGGCGCATGGTCACGGCCTCTTGCTCGTTCAGTAGGTCGAGCAGCATCTCGCGCAGCTTGGTTGTTTCGCCAGCTACGTCGGTGGCCTGCTTCTGCAGCATATGCGGCACGAACCAGAGCAGAAGCACCAGCAAGGCCAGAACCATAATCCCAAGAGCGACAAATAACGCAGTCATAGCGAGATCCTCCTCAAGTTGAGTAAATTATAAGCAGCGGCACCCGCCATGGTCAACCAATCACGGGCTTCACAAATGACATGTGGATTACACCCTATTAGCGCATCGTGGCGCCCGCCTCGCGGCCAAACTGCCCGAGCGTTGACAAGTCGTGCCGCCGCTTCTATAATGCTGCCGCGATTATGCGAAACGACTGAGGTACGCTGGAATGATGGTTTGGAACACGCGCAGGTTCGTGGCAATCGCCGGCCTGGTGGCCGCTTTTGCGCTCGCTGCCTGCGGCCAGGACAGCGCTCTATCAATACAAAAGTTGATCGGCGACGCGCCGCAGTATAGCGGCAAGCAGATCACTGTAAACGGCTTTTACCTGAAAGGCGGCGATTCGCCGGATCTGTCGGTGCTCGCCCCGGTGATCAGCACGCTCGACAATGGCCTGAACGCGCGGCCCAACGGCGATACGATCTGGGTCGATGGCTTTCCTGACGCGGTGCTGGGCCAGCTGCATCAGCCCGGCGATGCTACGTACGGCCTGGTGCGGCTGACCGGCCAGTTCGACGCGGGCGGCAGCTACGGGCCCGACGGCAAGTATAAGTATCGCCTGCAGGTAGCCTCGGCCGAGTCGATCGAGCGCGTGCAGCGCACCGAGACGCGTATCGAGAACAAGCCGCTTGGCGACGGCAAGGTTGGCCTGCTCGACCTAGCCGGCGACCCGGCGAAGTACAACGGCCAGCGCGTCACTACGCAGGGCTACTATTTCTGGAATGGCGTCATCTTTGTGTTGGCCGAGGGGATCTCGACCGAGAAGGATGGCAGCAGCCCGCAGCCAATCGGCAAGGTGTTCTGGATGGAAGGCTTCCCGCCTGACGAATCGGGCAAGCTGCACCTGGGGCCAGGCTCGCCGCCCGGCTATGTGTGGGGGCTGGTAGAAGTTACCGGCGATTTCAAGAGCGGCGGCGGGTTCGGCAAAGATGGCAAGTACGGCGAGTTCATTCAGGTGGCCAGCGCCAAAGCGCTTGAGAATGCCGCGCGCTAGGCTGCGCACGGCACGCATACCCACGAGGCGCCGATGTACTACTTCATCGAGCCGATGGTCGAGCAGGATATCGAGCAGGTGCAGCGGATCGAGCACCGCAGTTTCACCACCACCTGGTCGGCCAACACCTACCGCCACGAGCTGCGCCACCCCGCCAACAGCCGCTATATTGTCGCCCGCGCATCGCCCACGCCGCCGCCGCCGCGCAGCCCGAACCACAGCGCCCGCCGCGGCCTGCTGGCCAATATTCTACCGGCGCTCTTTGGTGGTGCGGCGCAGCCGCCGGCCAGCCCGTACCCGATCGTTGGCTATGGCGGGCTGTGGCTGAGCGTCGATGAGGGCCATATAACCACCATCGCCGTTGCGCCGGAGTACCGCGGGCGGGGCATTGGCGAGCTTGCGCTGAACGGCCTGATCGACCAGGCAGTGGCGCTCGACGCCGATATGCTGACGCTCGAGGTGCGCGTTACCAATGTCGTGGCTCAGCAGCTGTACTTGAAGTACGGCTTCAAGCCGGCCGGTACGCGCCCGCGCTACTACACCGACAATGGCGAGGACGCGCTGATTATGTGGACTGAGTCGATCCACGCGGCAAGCTACCAGGAGCGCCTGCACGCGCTGCGCGACAAGCTGTTCGAGCGGTTGCGGCTCGAGGCGGCCGAGCCACCGCCGCGCATGCAGCGCGAGCCGGGCATATCGGCCTCGTAGCGAGAGCCCGCCGAACACAGAACGAGACGGCCCAGAAGGCCGTCTCGTTCTGTGTCCGGCGGAGGGTTGGCGGCTAGACTTCCATCACCACCGGGATCACCATCGGCCGGCGGCGCGTCTGGCTATAGAGGAACTCGCTGACCGCGTCTTTGATCTTGCGGTGAATGAACATACTATCGGTCTCGGTAGTGCCGTCGCCGGTATGGCCGCTCAGCGCGTCGCGCACCGCGCCCTTGGTCGCCTCGATCAGGTCGTCGGACTGGCGCATATACACAAAGCCGCGCGACACCACGTCGGGCCCGGCCACCAGCTCGCCGGTGGTGCGGTCGATGCTCACCACCACCATCAGGATGCCGTCGCGCGCGAGCAGCTGGCGGTCGCGCACCACCACATTGCCAACATCGCCGACGGTCGTGCCATCGACATAGACATAGCCAACCTGGGCCTTGCCGGTGATCTTACCGAAGTTGCGGCTGAACTCGAGGATCGAGCCATTTTCGGCCAGGATCACATTTTCGGGCTGGAACAGGCCGCCCATGCCCAGCGCCATCTTGCGGTACAGCACCATGTGGCGGTAATCGCCGTGGAATGGCACCACGAACTCGGGCTTGAGCATGGCCAGCACCATCTTCAGCTCTTCCTGGTACGCGTGGCCGGAGACATGCACGCCCTGCACGCCGTAGATCACGTCGGCGCCAAGGCGGAACAGGTTGTTGATCACCCGGCCGACCGAGATCTCGTTGCCGGGGATCGGCGTGGCCGAGACCACGACCGTATCGCCGGGCTTGATCTTGACGTGCTGGTGATCGCGGTTGGCCATGCGCGCCAGCGCGGCCATCGGCTCGCCCTGGCTGCCGGTGCAGACGATCGCCACCTGGTCGTCGGGGTAGTTGCCGGCCTCGTGCGGGCGGATGAGCGTGCCCTCTTCGACGCGCAGGTAGCCCAGCTCGAGCGCGATCTTGCTGTTGTTCTCCATGCTGCGGCCGACCAGCGCGACCTTGCGGCCATACGCCTCGGCCGAGTCGATCGCCTGCTGCACGCGCGAGATATTCGAGGCGAACGTCGCCACGATGATTCGGCCGGGCGCGGTGGCGAAGATGTTATCGAACGCCTCGCCGACGGTCTGCTCGCTGGGAGTATAGCCCTTCGACTCGACGCGCACGCAGTCGGTGATCAGCGCCAGCGGGCTGCGTCGGCCCAGATCGGCGATAAACGTCGTGTCGGTTGGCTGGCCATCGACGGGCGTATGGTCGAACTTCCAATCGGTGAGGTAGACGACCAGGCCGGCGGGCGTAGTGATGCCGAAGCCGACGGTATCGGGGATCGAGTGAGCCACGTGGAATGGCTCGATGGTAAAGGTGCCGATGGTAAGCTTTTCGCCCGCCTGAAAGCGCACCAGCGTGGCGCGGTCGAGCAGGCGATGCTCTTTGAACTTGCCCGTGACCATACCGATTGTCAGCGGGGTGCCGTAGATAGGCGGGAAACCCAAGTCGGCAATCAGGTGTGGCAGCGCGCCAATGTGGTCCTCGTGGCCGTGCGTAAGCAGGATAGCCTTGATCTTGTCTTTCTGCTCGCGCAGGTAGGTGATGTCGGGCAGCACGAGGTCGACGCCGAGCATTTCGGCCTCGGGGAACATCACGCCGCAGTCGAGCAGCAGGATCTCGTCGCCGTACTCGAGAACCCACATGTTGCGGCCCACCTCGCCGGCGCCGCCGAGAGGTATGACTCGCACTCTATTTTTCGCCATAAGTTCTTGTGAAGTCGGTTGCCGGCCGGAATCACGGAAGGCCCGTACTTCGCTCCTTTCTCAAAGGCCGCCCAGCGCCCACGATACGCAAAGCCAACCAGCCTGGGGCAGCGTGCGGCCGCCCGGCCAGTTCAGCTAGTATGTATCGTGATCGCTAGCGCGACCGCTCCAATTCCGATTTTCCAATATCCTCAGGTCTGCCGCACTCAGGCAGACCGTGTGACCGTGAGAGAGACGAAACAGCACAGAGACTATCCAGTATGTATCTCGCTAGGCTCAGCCAGGCCTGTGCGGCGGCGGATCTCGTCGAGCAGCTCGGCGCGATCCTCGAGGCCGGCGTAGATCGGCAGTTTCAGGCGGCCATACGCCTGAGCGTGCAGGAAGCGCAGCAGTGGGTTACGGATCTGGCTGGTATAGTCGGAGCGCAGCAGCAGCTCATCGACTGGCTCGTCGGCGTCGGCGTCGGTGCGGCGGATGCCGCTGATTGCGTCCCAAGGGTATACCAGCGCCACGCCCAGCGCCGCGAAGCGCAGGCCATCGTCGGCCGGGGTGTAGGTGGCGGCCCACTCTTCGAGAATATTCCAGATCACCAGCGGCGTCGCAACGATCAGCACCAGCATGAGCAGCGCCGGCACAATCTGGCTGATCGACAGGCCAGCCTCGATCTGCTGGCGCAGCGTAGCCCAGAACGCGGCCGGGGCATAGCTGATGCCGAGCGTCTCGCGGAAGACCCACAGCGCGACCGCCCAGATCGCCAGCGCGCCGACGAGCAGCACCAGGGCACTACGGCGGCCAGGGGCTGAGAGCCGATATGATTTCATAGAGCAGTCACGGGCCGGCAAGGTGCTGGCTGTTTGCAATTTGCCGACTCCCACATCTTCATAACCCGCGTGGGTGTCAAAACATCGAGAGCTGCGTCAGCTCCGGCTCATCGGGCTCGGGCGGCGGTGCGGGGGCGCGCTTCGCCAGCTCGCGCTCGGCCTGTGCCAGGATCTCGGGCAGGCGCTGGAAATCGGCCTCGATCAGCGGCCGGTTCTGCGGCTGGTGCAGCGCCGCAGCCGGATGCATCATCGGCACAATCAGCCGCCCGCCGACCCAGCGCGGCTGGCCGTGGATGCGCGAGATGCGCTCGTTCGGGAACCACTTGGCCATCGAGAAGCGCCCGAGCGTCACGATCACGCGCGGGTCGATCGCGGCTATCTGGCGCTCGAGGAACAGCCCGCAGGCGGCGATCTCGTCGGGCTCGGGGTCGCGATTGTTGGGCGGGCGGTGTTTCACCACATTGGTGATGAACACATCCTGCCGCCGTAGCCCGGCCAGCGCCAGCAGCTCGGAGAGGAACTGGCCGGCCGCGCCGACGAACGGGCGGCCCTGGCGATCTTCGTTGAAGCCAGGCGCCTCGCCGATGAACATGATCTTCGCAGTGGCCGGGCCCTCGCCCGGCACGGCCTTGATCGTGCCGCGATGCAGCTTACACTGCGTGCAGACATTCACTTCGGCGGCGATCTGGGCCAGTGCTTCGGCTGCGCTCACGGGGTGCCCCTTCTAGCTCTCACCCGATTTGGCACATTATACCATATCGAGGCGCAAAAAGGCGGGTTCAGGCGGCGCGCGGGGCGGCGGCGATCATCCGCGCATATTCGGCCAGGGTCTGGCGGGCAACCACCGGCCAGTCGAAGGTGCTGCGCACGATCTGCTCGCTCGCGGCGCCCCAGGCAGGCCAGTGCTGGCGCGCCTCGAGCGCCTGCGCCAGCCGCGCGGCCAGGTCGCCCACGCTGCCTGGGCGCACCAGGAAGCCGTTCGTACCATCGAAGACTTTGTCGGGGATGCCGCCAGCGGCCGAGGCGACCACCGGCTTGCGGTGAATCATTGCCTCGAGCGTCACGAGCGACGAGCCCTCGTACAGGGTAGGGTGTACAAACAGGTCGATATCTTCGTACAGGCTGTGCAGCTCGGAGTCGCTCAGGGTGCCGACAAAGGTCACGTGCTCGGCCAGGCCAAGGTCGCGCACCTGGGCCTCGAGCGCCGCGCGCTCCTTGCCCTGGCCCACCAGCAGCCAGCGCCAGCGCGGCGGCAGCCGGTCGCGCAGCTGCGCCAGCGCCGCCGCCAGCACATGGTAGCCCTTGTTGCGCTCGAGCCGGCTGACGCTCAGCAGCACCAGGCTGGCTTCGCCGAGCCGCAGGCGCTGGCGCAGCGCGGCGCGGTGGGCAGCGCTGACCCAGGCCATGCACTCGGCGACGTCGATCGCGCTGGGAATAACCACCACGCGCGCCGGCTCGACCTTGAGGTAGCGCGGCAAGTCGCCCTGGGTACAGGCATCGGTAGCAATCGCGCGGTCGGCGCTACGGGTGCCATACGAGTAGAGCGCGCGGAAGGGCGCGTAGGCCAGCCACTTGCGCCAATCGGGCGTGCGGTACTCTTCGAGGCCGTGGGGGTTGGCGATAAACGGCAGGGCGCGCAGCCGTGGGTCGCGGCGGCGCAGCCAGCCATAGCCGAAGGCGCACAGGCCCTGGGCGTGCACGACATCGTAGTGGCCGGCGCGCGCGGCCGTGGCCACGCGCTGGCCGAGCTGCCAGGTATACCAGGGGTAGTTGATCTGGCGGCCGAGGATCGAGTTAGGGCGCAGGCGCGGCGAGGTGTAGTCGTAGCGCAGAAACTCGATACGCTCAAGCAGCGCGCCGAGGCTTGCGGCGGCCTGCTGCTGGCCTGCCTCGAGCTGGATGCCGGCGTGCTGCTGGACATACAGCGTCACGCGGGCGCCTTGGCGGGCCAGGTGCGTCACCAGGTGAAAGACGTGGCGCTCGATCCCGCCGAAGCCGTGCAGCGGGAACACCACGCGGGCCAGCATCGCAACGCGGATCGGCTGTTGGGTTTCCATGGTCATCTACAATCTACCGTCGGCGATCGGCGGGGCGAGTGGCATTGTAGCATACCTGCGCGCTATTCCGTGCTACAATACGCAGCGCACGTTTGGCATACACCAGCCCTACACCCCGGCAAGGAGCGGCAGCCGTGGACGGAGCGATCACCGCCGTGTCGGCCACATCGAGCGATGCCGAGCTAGCGGCGCTGCTGCGCGAGCAGCCGGCCGCTGGCATTGCCGTGCTGTACGATCGCTATGGGCGGCTGGTGTTCAGCATGGCGCTGCGAATCGTGAACGATCGCGGCGCGGCCGAAGAGATCACGCAGGACGTGTTTATGCGCTGCTGGCGCAATGTCGAGCGCTACCAGCCCAGCCAGGGCAGCTTGTCGTCGTGGCTGCTGTCGATCGCGCACAACCGGGCGATCGACGAGCTGCGCAGCCGGCGTGGCAAAGACGCGCGGCGCGAGATCTCGGACGAGTCGCTCGGCCCGCTGGCCTCGATCGACCCAAGCTACGACGAAGTGCTGCTGCGCAACGAGGTGCAGCAGGCGCTACGCGAGCTACCGCCGGCGCAGCGCGAGGTGTTGGAGCTGGTGTTCTGGGGCAGCCTGACGCGGCGCGAGGTAGCCGAGCAGCTGCAGCTGCCGCTTGGCACGGTGCACACGCGGCTGCGCCTGGGCATGGATAAGCTGCGCGAGGCGCTCAGGCGGCTGTTCGCCGACGAATAGATTCAAAACGGCGGCTGCTGCGTAGATCTAGCAGGGCCTCCACGGGCGTGTGACTCATTGCGGCAACACGCCGAGCGAACACGAGCAATGGACTCTGAAACCGTCTCACAATGCGATGAGCTTCAGCCCTGGCTGGCGGCTTACGCGCTCGGCGAGGCCAACGCCTCACCCGAAGCGCTGGGCCACCTGGCGCTGTGTGCGCGCTGCCGAGGCGATCTGCGCGAATACCGCGCTGTGGCCGGGCTGCTGGCCTACGACGCCCCCCAGCACGACCCTTCGCCCGAGCTGCGGGCGCGCATCATCGGCGCGGTCGAGCGCGCGGCGCAGCCACGGCCGGCGGCGGCATCCCAGGCGGCACCGCGCGCGCGCTGGCCCCGGCTGGCGCGGCCGGTATGGGCGGCCTACGCCTTTGCGGCGCTGGCGCTGGCGCTGCTTGGCTGGAATATTTCGCTCCAGAGCCAGCTTCGGGCACAGGCCGCGCTGATCACCGAGGATCGCCAAAGCTGGCAAACCATGATCGCGCTGCTGAACGACACCTCGCTGCACTGGTATGCGGTAAACGGCAGCACGGCGCGCGGGCATTTCTGGCTTACGCCGCAGGGCGCCGACGCGTGCCTGGTGGCGCAGCAGCTGGTCGATCTGCCGCCTGGGCAGCAGTACCAGGTGTGGCTGGTGCACGGCGGCGAGCAGGTGAGCGGCGGCACCTTCGACGCGCACAATGGCAACGGCTGGGTGTTAGTACGCGCCCGCGAGCCGATCAGCAGCTACCAGGCCATGTTTGTCACGATCGAGCCGGCTGGTGGCAGTGGCGCACCAAGCGGGCCGCGCGTGCTCGACGGCACCCTCAGCGCAGGGGCGATTCCGGCCACCGACCGCTCCGAGCTGCAAAAATTGCTTTGGTCAACGTTTAATGGGTAGCACTGGAAGCCGATAATAAGGAGGGGTGGCATGTTTCGGTACGTTCGTACGCTTGGGCTGCTGGCCGCGCTGCTGCTGGCCGCGCTGGCTGTCGCGCCGCTGGCCGGCGCCGCGCCGGCCACGCAGGCTACCGGCAAGGTCACGGCCACCGATCAGCCGATCGTCAATAAGACGATCACGGTGGCGAATGTGAGCGCCGGCCAGGATGGCTGGATCGTCGTGCATATCGACGACGGCGGCGGGCCGGGCGCGGTACTTGGCGAGACGGCGGTGAAGAAGGGCGAGAACCCGAACGTGAAGGTGGAGCTGTCGCAGGATCTGAAGGTTGACACCAAGGTCTGGCCGATGCTGCATATCGACGCCGGCAAGATTGGCACCTACGAGTTCCCCGGCCCCGACGCGCCGGTGATCGCGGCGAACGGCAAGCCCGAGATGGTGCAGATCTCGATCACTGCGCCTACCGCGCTGCCTCAAACCGGCGGCAGCGACCCGACGGCGCTGCTGCTGGCGGGCGCGCTGGCGCTGCTGCTGGTGGGCGCGACGCTGGCCCGGCGGGTGCGCGGCGCGCGCTAGCGCAGCGTAGGCGGGCAGGCACATCCACGGCCAGAGCGATTGCGCAGCATACATGCGCGGTCGCTCTGGTCTTTGTTTGATCAGTTTCGTTTTGGGGCGCCCGGCGTGGCCGTGCAGGGCATCCCATAAGAAGCGGTTTGAAAAGGGTGGTTTGGAGGGACAAAGTCCCTCCAAGTTTCCACTTTTCTGGCGGGTGGCGGCCACGAATGTGGCCGCCACCCGCCAGAAGGGAAGTGCGAGGGCATAGCCCTCGCGCACCCCTTTTCAAACAGGCTCTAAGAGCGGGCGGCGAAGCCGCCCCAAACCCCCACCAAAGTGTCAGTCATCAAGCGAATTTGGTATAAGGCTAGGGAACTGCCGCGTAGCTTGAGGGCTGGGCGTAGCGCAGCAGTGTAAGCGTGCGCGTCGCGGCGGCGGCGGCGTCGCACACGTGGCGCACCAGCGCGTCGCTGCCGGCGTAGTAGCGGCTGGCCGGCAGCGAGATCGCCAGCGACGCGACCACGCGGCCGGCCACGCCGAAGATCGGCGCGCCAATGCAGCAAACCCCGGCCACGAACTCTTCCAGATCGAGGCTGTAGCCGCGCAAGCGCACGTTCGCGAGGTCGAACTTAAACGCCGCCTCTTCCGAGATAGTCTTGTGCGTGAGCGCAGGCATGCCGCAGTGGAACAGGTACGCCGAAACATCGTGCTCGTCGAGGTAGGCTAAAATGGCTTTGCCAAGCGCCATAGCGTGCGCGGCGCCGTTGTAGCCGACATGGAGCAGCGATACCTTGAGCGCCTGCGGGCTATCGACAATCGCGCTGACGACGATCTCGTTGTGGTGGCGCAGCGAGAGGTAGGCGGTTTCCGAGGTGAGGTCGCGCAGGGTGTGCAGGTGCGGCTGAAGCTGCGGCAGCAGGTGCGCCTGCTCGATCGAGGTGAGGGTGGGAAAGCTGATCTTGCCGGTGAGCGCGAAGCGCTGAGTCCTGGGCTGCTTGGCGACATAGCCGGCGGCCATGAGCGTATTCAGCAGGTGGTAGCAGGTGCTTAGGTTTAGGCCAGTGCGGAAGCTTACCGTTTTGGCCAGCAGACCCTCGGGTTCGTTGGCCAGCAGCTCGAGGATGGTAAGACCGCGCCGAAGCGAAGTGATGACATCGTTGGGGCCCGCCGGGACAGGAAGTTCAAATGGCGAAACCGATGACGTCATAGTCACCCCGCTTATGTTCGCTTCTGCTTCTTCGTATGGCTAGAATGGCGCAGCTATGCCAAGGCAGCTAGTGCGCCATGGTTTGGTGCCGAGGTACAGGTAACGTTTCGGTGAGCTTCGTGTTGGAAGGGCGGGCTGGAGCAATTCTACCGGATGTATGCTAGCCCTGAGCCCAGTATACAGCAAGTATACGAATACGCATACGCGAGTCAAGCCGCGATTTTTCAAATAATGAACGCGGCTGCCAGCTCGCGGTAGAGCGCCTCGACGCGCGGCGCGACCGCAGCCGGCGAAAAGCGCTGCTCGACGGTGTGGCGGGCGGCTGCGCCAAGCGCCTTTCGGCCTGCCGGGTCGGCCATGAGCGCGGCCATACGCCTAGCGAAGCCGCGCGTTGTAGCCTCGAGCGCGCCATTCACGCCATCGCGGATGATGTCGGGCGTGCCGCCGGTGGGCATGGCCAGCACAGCCGCGCCGCAGGCGCCCGCCTCGAGCGGCACGCGGCTCAGCGGCTCGCCCCAGGCCGAAGGAAACAGCAACAGCTCGCAGCCGGCCATGAGCCGCAGCACATCGTCGTGCGCGGCCCAATCGAGGAAGCGCGTACGTACGCCGAGCATCGCCAGCTCGTGCTCCAGCGCCGGGCGCAGCGGGCCGTCGCCCGCGATCACAAGCTCGGGCGCGGCGAGCGGATGCGCGCCATCGCTGCCCGCGCTTTCAGCTTCTTGCGCGCGAAGTGCGCGGAACACTTCGATCAGAAGCTGCGCGCCTTTGTTGCGCTCGAGCTTGCCGACGAACAGCAGGTAGGGCTTGCCGATCGGCAGGCTCGTGTGTGGGGCGGCGAGCGCCGCGTCGACGGCCGCGAGATCGACCATGTTCGGGATGACGTGGAGCCGCTCGGGCGCGACGAATGGCGCAAGCCGGCCGGCGATATACGCGCTCACCGCGATCACCGCGCTGGCCTGGCGCAGCGCCTGCTGGCGCCGCCGCAGGTGCGCGAGCATATATGGGATGCCAGCCAGCGCCGGCACGCCGCGCGCAAACCCCAGGCGCAGCGGCAGATCGGCCGCGAGCGAGGCCCACGTCTGGCGCGGGTAGGGCAGCCGGTTGGCGTGCAGGCCAGTGCTGAAATAATCCCAGGGCCACTGGTCGCGCACGGTGATGATCGCCGGAGCGCGAAGCCGGCGCCCGGCGGCGATCGCTGCCGGGGCGGCCTGCACGTGCTGGGCGTGAATAATAACTGGAGCTGGCACGCCGGGCGCTGGCATGGTGGCAGCTGAGTCGACGAGCGCATCGGCAAGGCGCGGCCACAGCCGCTCGTGGCGGAAGTAGTTCTGCACGATCGGCGCCGCCGGCGCCCAGTAGTCGACGCGCACTGTCGGCACGCCCAGCACGTCTTCAAGCTGGGCCGCGCGTGCGTGGCGCGCTGCCACACGCCGTGGCACGATCGCGGTGACGGCGTGGCCGCGCGCGATCAGCGCCAGCGCCAGGGTGTGCGCGCTCCAGCCGGCGCCGCCGCAGCGCGGTGGAAACACATCGCTGGGCATCAGCACGCGCAGCGGGCCGCTCATACGCGCGCCTTGGCTGCGGGCTCGGTCAGCTCGCGCATGAGCGCTTCGAGCGCGGCGCAGTGGCTCGCCCACGAGTAGCGCTCGGCCACGCGGGCGCGGGCGCGGGCTCCAGCCGCCCGCGCGGCTGCGGGGTTGTCGAGCGCGCGGGCAATTGCGCCAGCCAGCCCGGCGATATCGCCCTCGGCGAACAGCCAGCCCTCCTGGCCATCGCGGATCACCTGGTTCAGTGGCGGGATATTGGCGGTGATCACCGGCAGGCCGGCGGCCATATACTCGTAGACTTTGAGCGGCGACCAGAAGAAGCCGGCCGAGCGCAGGGCCGGGTGCGGCGCGGTGTTGAATGGCGCCACGCCTACCGCCGCGCCGGCCAGTAGCGCGGGCACGTCGTCGTAGGGAACCGCGCCGGTGAAGGTGAAGCGCCCTGGCCATGCCGCCGCCAGCCGCTCGGCCGCGGCGCGCTCGGGGCCATCGCCGATCAGCAGAAACTGGCAGTCGCGGCCGAGCGCCAGCAGCATCGCGGCGGCCTTCACGAAATCGACAACGCCATGCCACGCGCGGAACGAGCCGAGGAACACGACGGTTGGGATGCCGGTTGGCCTGGCCAGCTCGGCGCTCGGAAAGCGGCTGGTGTTGGCGCCCCAGGGCAGCTCGGCGATCTTGGCGCGCGCGATCTCGGGCGGCACAGTGGTATGTAGCGGCGTGACGATCCGGCCAGCCCAGCGGCATTGCGCCAGCGCCCAGCGCCGCAGCGGCCGGCCCAGCGCGTCGTCGAGGCGGCGCTTGAGCACGGCGGGCGGGTCGACGATCAGGGCGTTCACCTCGAGGATCGAGGGCAAACCAAGGCGCCGCGCGGCCAGGATGCCACCGCCGGCCAGGTTATAGTAGCGCTCCATGATCAGGTCGGGGTGGATGGCGCGCGCGAGCCGCAGGATCAGCGGGGCTGCCAGGAGCGACGCGGCCTTGGGCACATTGATGTGGTGCACGTGCACGCCGCCGAGGCGTGAAGAGATCGGCCGGGCCAGCGCGGCGAGGCCACCCCAGCCAGCGCCCGAGCATGCGACCACGTGGAGGGTATGGCCGCGCTCCGATAGCCCGCGCGCAACCTCAAGCGTATGGGTTGAGCCGCCAAGCGTGCCGGGCACGGGGATGCCGCTGGCGACATAGAGAATGTTCAAATCCGCTCGTAGCGCTCCAGGTCGAGGGTGATCACTAGCGAGCCAGGTGCGGCGCGGCGGGCCAGCGCCACCGCCTGATCGACGGCGCTGTCTTCGACGCCCACCAGCAGCGTGGTATTGCCCTTGCGCAGAAACCCGCCGGTCGAGGCGAGGCGCGTGACGCGAAACCCCTGCTCGACCAGCGCGTCGACGGCGGCGTCGGCGGCACTATATTCGGTTACAAAGACCAATAGCTTCATGCCAGCTCCTCACTCCTGTTTCCGGCGGCATTATACGGCGCGGGCATAGGCGCGTCAATAGCCCTACGGCGCCGCGCGCAGCCCGCAACGCGCCGGGTTGACATCCGCCACGGCTGCGGCTACAGTGTGCGCGAGCGTAAGGAGACACCAATATGCCACCACGCGCGTGCCTATGTGCGCTGCTGGTGCTGGCGCTGGCGGGCTGCGGCGCGCAGGCCGACGCGCGCTACGCGGCTGCGCTGAGGCTGTGGCAGTCGCGGCCGCTGGCCCACTACACCCTGCACACCCGCGAGATTGTCGGCGGGCGACCGTGCGCCCAGATCGTCGAGGTGCGCGACGAGCGGCTGGTGCGCGTGCTGAACAATACCTGCCAGCACCCCAACCTGTGGACGATCAGCTGGCTGTTTACGTTTGTGGCCAAGTCGAGCGCGCCGCCCGACCGCTGCGCTCAGGTCGATCCGTCGGGCGGATGCGTCTGCCGCGACGCCGTCGACCTGCAGGTCGAGTACGATCCGACCTACGGCTACCCCAGCACGATCGTCGCGCGGCAGACATGGCGCGCCGACTGGCAGAGCATGGGCTACTGGTGGTATAGCGTGCGGCACCTCGCGCTGGCAAGCTGCGCGTCGCCATTCACCGACCCAGGCCGCCGCGTGGTTGTGCGCGAAGTCAAGCCGCTGCCGTAGATGGCTGTAACCCTGCCGTAGGCTCGCGCGTCTGAAACAGCGTGTCAACGACACGAACGACAAGCGAGCCATAAGGAGAGCTACACGCCATGACATATCAGACGATTGCACCAGCATCATCGATCGACCCGTTTGCGCTGGATCTGCTGTCTATGGCCCTGCCGGGCCGGGTGTACACCCCCGATCAGCTGGGCTACGAAAGCGCGCGCGCCGGCTACGGCCTTTCAGACCTGCCTTCGCCCGAGGTGGTGGTGATGGCCGCGAGCGCGGCCGACGTAGTGGCGGCGGTGAAGTTCGCGCGCATGCAGCGCCTGCCGGTAGGCGTGCACGCCACCGGGCACAATTTCGGCTTTCCGTTCGAGGGCGGCCTGCGCGTCAATACCAGCCGCATGCAGGGCGTGGCGATCGACCCGGCCGCGCGCACTGCGCGCGTCGAGGCCGGCGTGCGCTGGGGCGCGGTGGTGCAGGCCGCGCACGCGCACGGGCTGGCGCCGCTCAACGGCTCGAGCCCAACCGTCGGCGTGGTGGGCTACAGCCTGTTCGGCGGGTTTGGCTGGCTGCTGCGCAAGTACGGCGCGGCCGTCGACAGCGTAGTGGCGGCCGAGGTTGTGACGGCCGACGGCCAGCTGCGGCGCGTGAGCGCGGCGAGCGAGCCCGAGCTGTTCTGGGCGCTACGCGGCGCCAGCGGCAACTTCGGCATTGTCACCGCGCTTGAGTTCCGGCTGTACCCGCTGAGCGAAATCTATGGCGGCGCGCTGTTCTTCCCGATCGAGCGCGCGGCCGAGGTGCTGCCGGCATATAGCCGCTGGGCCGAGTCGCTGCCCGACGAGATGACGTCGTCGGTGGTGCTGATGCGCGTGCCGCCGCTGCCGCACTTGCCCGAGTTTCTGCGCGGCAGGGCGATCATCACGGTGCGCGCGGCCTACGCCGGCCCGGCCAGCGAGGGCGAGCGCCTGCTGGAGCCGCTGCGCGCGCTGGGCGGCATGCTCGCCGATACCTTCCAGACCATGCCCTACACCGCGATCGGAACGATTGCCAACGACCCGGCCGACCCGATGCCGGCCTGGCGCAAGACCACCATGCTGAAGCATCTGTCGCCCGCGACGATCGCAACCGTGCTTGAGCTGGTGGGCGCCGAGGGCCGCGCGCCGGTCACGGTGTTCGAGATTCGCCACCTGGGCGGCGCGATGACGCGGGTTCCACCCGAGAGCACCTCGTTCAGCCAGCGCTACGCTCCCTTTATCATGCAGACGATCGACGTGCTGACGAGCCCGCAACAGGCCGAGCCGGTGAAGCGCAACACCCAGGCGATCTTTGAGGCCATGCAGCCGCACTCGACCGGCGGCGTGCTGCCGAGCTGGCTTGGCGATGGCGACTATGGCGCCGAGCGCACACGCGCCGGCTTCACGCCCGCGCACTACGAGCGGCTGGCCGCGCTGAAGCGCCGCTACGACCCGACGAATATGTTTTGCCAGAATCACAACATCCCGCCGGCGGGCGCGGCATAGCCGCCAGCCCAGCTGATACCACATCCGCCTGAACACTTGCTGTATTTGGGGGGGGTTGGGGCGGCTTCGCCGCCCCGAAACCTCCTTTTGCTATGCGCTGCCCGGCGAAGCCAGCAGCGCATAGCAAACGAAGTTGATATGAACAGCCGCGACTGCCGCCGGGTGCCAGGCACGCCCCGGCGGCGCGCCGTTGGGGCGGCGCGCCGAGGTGTCGCCGCGAAACGATGTACAATGGTGCCCTCTCGCTACAAGCAAACAGGAGCACACCATGACCCCCGAGGAGTTTCGCCGGATCGGCCACCAGCTGATCGATTGGGTTGCCGACTACCGCGCCAGCGTGGCCGAGCTGCCGGTGATGTCGCGCGCCGAGCCGGGCGAGGTGCGCGACCAGCTGCCGGCAGCACCGCCCGAGCAAGCTGAGCCGTTTGAACATATCTTCCGCGACCTCGACCAGATCATCGTCCCAGGCCTCTCGCACTGGCAGCACCCCAACTTCCACGGCTACTTTCCCGCCAACAGCGATCTGGCGGCCGTGCTGGGCGACTACCTCAGCACTGGCCTAGGCGTGCTGGGCCTGTCGTGGCAATCGAGCCCGGCGCTGAGCGAGCTGGAGGAAGTCGTGGCCGACTGGATGCGCCAGATGGTTGGCCTCTCGGGCGCGTGGAGCGGTGTGATCCAGGATACCGCCTCGGCCTGCACGCTGCTGGCGCTGCTGTGCGCGCGCGAGCGCTCGTCGGGCTACTCGCTGGCGCGTGGCGGCCTGCAGGCTGAAGAGCGCCCGCTGGTCGTCTACGCCTCGGGCCAGAGCCACAGCTCGGTGGAGAAGGCCGCGCTGCTGGCCGGCTACGGCCGCGCCAACCTGCGCCTTGTTGCCACCGACGAGCGCTACGCCATGCGCCCCGACGCGCTGGCCGCCGCGATCGAGGACGACCTGGCGCATGGCCGGGTGCCCTGCGCGGTGGTGGCCACCACCGGCACCACCACCACCACCGCGCTCGACCCGATTGAGCCGATTGCGGCGCTGGCGCGCCAGCACGGCCTGTGGCTGCACGTCGACGCCGCCATGGCCGGGTCGGCCATGATCCTGCCGGAGTGCCGCTGGATGTGGCAGGGTGTCGAAGGCGCGGACTCGATTGTGCTCAATACCCACAAGTGGCTGGGCGTCTCGTTCGACTGCTCGCTGTACTACGTGCGCGACCCGCAGCACCTGGTGCGGGTTATGAGCACCAACCCGAGCTATTTGCAGAGCACGGTGGACGACCGGGTGAAAAATCTGCGCGATTGGGGCATCCCGCTGGGCCGGCGCTTCCGCGCGCTGAAGCTGTGGTGCCTCGTTCGCGAGCAGGGCGTGGCCGGCCTTCAGGCGCGGCTGCGCCGCGACATGGCCAACGCGCAGTGGCTCGCCGAGCAAGTGGCCGGCGCGCCGGGCTGGCGCGTGCTGGCGCCGCTGACGCTCCAGACGCTGTGCCTGCGCCACGAGCCGGCCGGCCTGCAGGGCGAGGCGCTCGACCGGCACACGCTGGCATGGGCCGAGCGCGTGAACCGCTCGGGCGGCGCGTATATCACGCCCGCCACGCTCGACGGCCGCTGGATGGTGCGCGTCTCGATCGGCTCGATCGGCACCGAGCGCGAGCATGTAGCCGCGCTGTGGGCGCTGCTGCGGCGCGAGGCCGAGGCTGCCGGCGCGCAGCCGGCGGCCTGACACCCTATTGACCGGGGGCGTACTGCTACGGCCTTGCGAACGGCGAAGCCCATACCGGATCGGCGGCGTAGTGCGGGCAACTGTAAAAAGTAAAAATTGCCCCTACACACCCCGATCCGAATGTGTTAAAATACGCTCTGCTAACGTTTCTTATATAAAGCGATGGAAACATTCTACACCATGCTGGGTGTGCCCGCGCAGGCAAGCGCCGATGAGATCGACGCGGCGTACCAGCGCCAGCGCGAACGCTATAGTCTCGAACGAGTCGCCGACTTGGGCGATGAATTCAAGCAGATTGCCGAGGAGCGTGGGGCCGCGATCGAGCGTGCCTACGCCGTGCTGCGCGACCCGGCCCGCCGCAGGGCTTACGATGCCAGCATTGGCGCCGCGCCAGCCGCAGGCGCGCGCGCGCCCCGCCGTGGCCTCAGCCGGCGCGAGATCGCAATGGCGGTTGGTGGCGCGCTGCTTGGCCTGATCGTCATCGCGGTGGTGTGGGTCGTCTCGGGCCAGCAGGCGGCGGCGAGCCTGCCGCCCGCAGCCGAGGTGCGCCGGCCGGCCAGCGATTTCGCGCTGCCCACGCTCGACGGCCAGCAAGTGCGCCTGAGCGACTACCGCGGCAAAGTCGTGCTGCTGAACTTCTGGTATACCAACTGCGCGCCCTGCCGCGAAGAAACGCCCGCGCTTCAGGCCGCCTACGAGAAGCTCAGCGCCCAGGGCTTGCAGATCATCGGCGTGAATGTGCGCGAGAACGAGCGCAAAGGCGCCGACGGCGACGCCGATATTCGCAAATTCCTTACCGAGCATCATGTCACATACCCGATCGCACTCGACGGCGACAGCAGCGTTGACCGGGCCTACCAGGTGTATGTACTGCCAACCAGCTTCTTGATCGATCGGGAAGGCAACGTCCGCTTTCTGCTCTTTAGCGCGATGACGACACAGGATGTCGAGGCGCTATTCAACAAACTACAGCAAGAAACGTCGGCGCAACGCTGACAGGCGAGCGAGGGGTGTATGCAGCAACGGAGAATTCTAATCGTCGACGATGAATCGGGGTTGCGCGAGCTTGTGCGGATCAACCTTGAGCACGAGGGTTTTGCCGTGCTCCAGGCCGAAAACGGCGTGCAAGGCGTGATGATGACCCAGGAGCACCAGCCCGATCTGGTGATCATGGACTTGATGATGCCCGAGATGGACGGCTGGGAGGCGTGCCGCAAGCTGCGCGAGTTCTCGCAGGTGCCGGTGCTTATGCTCACGGCGCGCGTGCAGAGCCAGGATATCGTGACCGGCCTCGACAGCGGCGCCGACGATTACCTCGGCAAGCCGTTCAACATGGACGAGCTGATGGCGCGCGTGCGTGCGCTGCTGCGGCGCGTGCCATCGCCCAACCGGCCCGTCACCGCCGGCAACGGCGAGATCCAGATCGAAAAGCAGAAGCGCGAGGTGCGCGTGCGCGCCGACATCGTCGACCTGACGCCTACCGAGTACGATCTGCTGCTGCTGCTGGCCGAGAACGCCGGCGCGGTGATGGAGCACGAGGCGCTGCTGCGCGGCGTGTGGGGCCAGGAGTATACCAAAGATAACGACTACCTCAAGGTGTATATCTGGCACCTGCGCCGCAAGATCGAAACCGACCCGCGCGACCCGAAGATCCTGCTGACCGAGTGGGGCGTGGGGTATCGGCTTGTCCCCTAGCATAAGCAGTCGGGCGTCGGGCGTCGGAAGCAGCTGCTCTGCTAGCGCCCGGCGCCTGGCTCATAACTCCTGACTTCTGATCTATGCTTTCCAAACGCATCGTCGTCAAGCTCGGCACCAACGTGCTCACCGCCGGCACCGATCACATCCACCGCCCGCGCTTGGTCGACTTGGTGCGCCAGATCGCCGCAGCGCGCGCGCGCGGCGTCGAGGTGGTGCTGGTCAGCTCGGGCGCGGTGGCGGCCGGCCGCGAGCGGCTGCAGTTCCCGCCACGGCGCAAAGACCTACCGTTCAAACAGCTGCTGGCGGCGGTGGGCCAGAGCCGCCTGATGCACATCTACGAGCAGATCTTCGACCTGTACAGCATTGCGGTGGCCCAGACGCTGCTGACGCGCGAAGACCTGCGCGACCGCCACCGCTACCTCAACGCCCGCAATACCCTGCTGGCCTGCCTGCTGCACGGCGTGCTGCCGATCATCAACGAAAACGACGTGGTGGCGGTCGACGAGATCCGCCTTGGCGATAACGATACGCTCTCGGCGCTGGTGGCCAACCTGGTCGACGCCGACCTGCTGCTGATCCTGAGCGATATCGACGGGCTGTACTCGGCCGACCCGCGCCGCGACCCCGCCGCGAAGCTCATCCCCGAGGTGCGCGCGATCGACGACGCGATCTACGCGCTGGCGGGCGGCAGCAATACGCGCGGCACCGGCGGCATGCTCACCAAGATCCACGCCGCCGACCTTGCGACGCACAGCGGCACGGCGGTGGTGATCGCCAGTGGCGCCACGCCCGAGGTGATTCTGCAGGTGCTCGACGGCGCGCTGCTTGGCACGCGCTTTCCGGCGATCGCCAGCCGGCTCGAAAGCCGCAAGCGCTGGGTGCTTGCCGAGGTGGCGCGCCACAGCCGGGTGCTGGCCGACAGCGGCGCGGCGCGCGCGCTCACCGAGGGCGGCAAAAGCCTGCTGCCCGCCGGCGTCGTCGGCGTCGAGGGCGATTTCGAGCGCGGCCAGACGATCCGGATCTTCAACGGCGCCGGCCAGGAGATCGCCCGCGGCCTGGCGCAGTATGGCGCGCGCGACCTGCGGATGATCAAGGGGATGCGCTCAAACCAGATCGCCGAGACGCTTGGCTACGACTACGGGCCTGAGGTTGTGCACCGCGACGATATGGTGCTGCTGTAGTCGCCTGGCGGCCAGTAGATGCCGAGCTTACGCAGTTGCGGCTGCGGCATCGCACGCAGATCCATCACCACAGAGTGCGCCAGCTGCGTGCGGCTTACCAGGACACGAGAAACGCGGTGGGTGTTTTGCCTTCGGCAGAGCGGTACTTTTCATTGATCGTGCGCAGAAGATCGGCAGTGCCATGCTGCCGCAGGCAGAATCAACTGGCGACGCGGGCCACTGCGTTTCTCGTGTTACCACGGAGAGAGAAACCGAATGATTGACCTGAACGAGATCGGCCAGCGCGCGCGCGCGGCCGCCCGAACGCTGGCGCTGGCCGATACCACGCGCAAGAATGCCGCGCTTGAGGCCATCGCCGCGGCGCTGCTCGAGCGCGCCGACGAAGTGCTGGCGGCCAATGCCGGCGACATGGAGCGCGGGCGCGCGGCCGGTATGTCGCCCGCGCTGCTCGACCGGATGCTGCTCACGCGGGCGCGGCTGGAGGCGATCGCCGCCGATACCCTCACCGTGGTGCGCCTACCCGACCCGGTCGGCGAGCAGTTCGACCAGGCGCTGCTGCCGAATGGGCTGCGCGTACACCGGCGGCGCGTGCCGCTGGGCGTGGTGGGCGTGATCTACGAGGCCCGCCCGAACGTCACCGTCGACATCGCGGCGCTGTGCCTGAAATCGGGCAACGCGGCGATCCTGCGCGGCGGCAAAGAGATCGTCGGCTCGTGCGCGGCGCTCACCGGCGTGATCCGCGCCGGCCTCGCGGCGGCCGGGCTGCCGGCCGACGCCATTCAGGTGATCGACGACCCCGATCGCGCACTGGTCGAGCAGCTGCTCCGGCTCGACCGCTATGTCGACGTGATCATCCCGCGCGGTGGCGCGGCGCTACACCAGTTCTGCCGCGAGAAAGCAACCATTCCGGTGATCACCGGCGGGATCGGCGTATGCCACGTATATGTCGACGCGGCGGCCGACCTGGCCAAGGCAGTGCCAATCATTCGCAACGCAAAAGTGCAGCGCCCAAGCGTCTGCAATGCGCTCGACACGGTGCTGGTGCACCGCAGCATTGCCGCCGAGGCGCTGCCGGCGATTGCCCGCGATCTGCTGGCGCATAGCGTCGAGCTACGCGCCGACGAAGAGTCGCTGGCGATTTTGAAGGGTGCCGGCCTGGCGGGCGAGCGCGTTGTGCCGGCACAGGCCAGCGATTTTGGCACCGAGTTCATGGCGCTGGTGCTCTCGGCGCGCGTGGTCGATGGGCTGGACGACGCGCTGGAGCATATCGCGCGCTATGGCGACCACTCCGACGCGATCGTCACCGAGGACCGCGCCGCCGCCGACCGGTTTGTCGCGGCGGTTGACTCGTCGGCGGTGTTCGTGAACGCCTCGACGCGCTTCAACGACGGCGGCCAGCTGGGGCTAGGCGCCGAGATCGCAGTCAGCACGCAAAAGCTGCACGTGCGCGGGCCAATGGCGCTGCGCGAGCTGACAACCTACAAATGGGTGATCGAGGGCGATGGCCACGTGCGGCCGTGATCGGCGCGCTGAGCGCCTGCGCTATGGTGGGGGTTCGGGGGCGCAAAGCCGCCCCTGAACTTCTTTGTGTTGCCCTACGTGGCGAAGCCACGTAGGGCAACACAATCTATACGTGATCAAGCGAACAGCGTATCAGTACTAGGCCGAGGGTGTTTCGGGGCGGCGTGCCAGGCGCGCCTGCATATTCTCGAACGACACGCGGCAGACATTCCACACCAGCCCGGTGGCCTCGAGCAGCCGGATGATATAGGCCGAAAGGTCGAACTGCCACCAGCGCATCCCGTGAAACGCCGAGCGCGGGAAGGCGTGGTGGTTGTTGTGCCAGCCCTCGCCAAACGCCAGCAGCCCCACCAGCCAGTGATTGCGGCTTTCGTCGGCGGTGTCGAACATGCGCCCGCCGAAGGTATGGCAGACAGAGTTCACGCTCCAGGTGACGTGGTGCGTCAGGAACACCCGCACCAGCCCGCCCCAGAGCACCCCGCGCCAGCCGCCCAGCAGGTACGGGATCACAAACCCCAGCACCGCCCACACAAAGAACGTATTGCTCATAAACATCACGAGCTTGTCCTTCAGCAGCCAGCGGCCATACGTCTCGGGCTCGGCGTGGTACACATTCATGAACCAGCCCATGTGCGCGTGAAAAAAGCCGTGCAGCGGGCTGTGCGGGTCGTCGTCGGCGTCGGTGTTGGCGTGATGCTTAATGTGGATCGAAGCCCAGTCGAGCGCCGGGCCTTCCATCGCCATCGAGCCGAGCATCAGAAAGAAAAAACGCACCGCCGGGTGCGCTTCAAAGCTGCGGTGCGTCAGCATGCGGTGGTAGCCGATTGTGATGCCAAGCGCGCTGAAGAGATACATGCCGGCCAAGATCGCGACATCGCGCCAGCCGACGAGGCGCTGCCAGAGCAGCCAGATTGCAAACAGAGTGCCGAGCAGTGGAACGGTGACCAGCAGAATGAGAAAGATCCTCTCGAGGCGGGTACGCAGCATGAAGGTTCAATCTTTCTGTGCGAAGCCTGTTCAGCGCCACGTATGCGCACGCACGGCTGTGTCGCAGGCCGAAACAGGCGGTTTGTGATCAATGCCGCGCAGTATACCATATATATACGTACGCTTTGCGCCCGAATGCGGCTCGGAAGCTGTTCGGTTTTGGTGAAGCGGCGCCGGCCGGAGAGCGACGTGTTGCACAAGTTCCTGGCATAAATGTTGCAATAGCTGTTCAATTTATTGACAAGGCTGTGCAAAGGCTGTATAATGCGGCCATTCAAGAACCGGCGACACCGACCAGCGAATGAGGAAGGCACCTGCCATGGCTGCAAACACGCTCGGAAAAGCCACCCGGCCGATTGTTAGCAGTGCGCGACAGCACGATGGAAGCCCTGCCACGAGCGATCTCGATCTGATGGCGGCGATTGCGCAGGGCGACAGCCAGGCGCTCGAGGTGCTGTACGACCGCTATGCCGCGATCGTCTACCGCATGGGCTTGCGGATGCTCAAGAACCCCGAGATGGCCGAAGACCTGGTGCAAGAGGTATTCTGGCGAGTATGGCGGCGCAGCGCCAGCTTCGAGCGCGAGCGTGGCCGGGTAGCGCAGTGGCTGTTTGGGATCGCGCACAACCTGTGCATCGACGAGCTGCGCCGGCTGCGCTCGCGGCCCACGCCGGTGTACGAAGACGTAGAGCACCCGATTATCCAGCAGCTGATCGACGAGCAGATGGACGTGCCGGCGGCGGCCTGGGCCACCGAGCAGCGCCGGGTGATCGCCGAGGTGCTGTGCGAGCTGCCGCAGGCGCAGCGCCAGGCGATCGAGCTGGCGTACTTTGGCGGCATGTCGCACCAGGAGATCGCCACCAAGCTCAACCGGCCGCTCGGCACGATCAAGACGCGCGTACGTCTGGGGCTGCAAAAGTTGGGCGGCCTGCTCGAGGCGCGCGGCCTGCGGCCGAGCCTCTACTCCGACATCTAGCCGCTACGATCGCTTCAGAATAGCACGCAGCTCGTCGTCGATCGGCGGGCGAGCACCATAGCGCGCGACGACCCAGCTGCCAATATCGTTGGCGAACCGCGCGGCGCCCGCCAGGTCGCCGTCGCGCAGGTAGCGCGCCAGAAACGCCCCATCGAACGCATCGCCCGCGCCGGTCGCGTCGATCACCGGGCCATCGCCGGTGGGGTAGTGCTGGGCGTGGTCGCCCGCCTTGACAAAGCAGCCATCTTTATCGAGCTTCAGCACAATCACCGCGCCGTTATGGCGCTCGAATAGCTCCTGCGCGATCTGCTCGGGGGCGTGCTCGCCGGTGAGCGCCTGGCCTTCCTCGCGATTCGGGAAGAGGATATCTACCGGCAGCGCGGCGGTAATGCGCGCAAACCGGTCGTGGCCCATCTCGCGGATCATCTGGTACGAGGCAGGATCGAACGACACTGTGGCGCCGGCAGCCTTGGCCACCTGCGCGGCGCGGAGCGCCGCAGCGCGCGGCGGGTCGGTGAACAGCGACCAGGCGGTGATATGCACGTGGCTGCTGGCGCGCAGCGCGTCGAGCGGCAAGTCGGCCGGCATCAGCTGGAAATCGGCGGCCTGGTTCGTCACCATGCTGCGCTGCCCGGCGCGGTCGATCAGCACCAGGATCACACCGGTGTCGTGCTCGGTGGTGCGGCTGACATACGCCGCCACCTGCTCGCGCTCGAGGTCGCCGACCACCAGGTCGCCGAACACGTCGGCGCCGACTTTCCCCACAAAGCCAGCCGGCATGCCCACCCGCGCGATCCAGGTTGCCACGTTCGCGGCAGAGCCGCCCGGCGCCAGCGCGATCCGCCCGGTCGTGTCGCCGCCCGGCAGCAGCATTGTATACGGCTTCACCAGCACATCCCACACCAGGTCGCCGATCGCGATGATCGGCCCGGTAGCGTTGCCCACAGCACACCTCGTTGGCACTGAGCGATTGCGTGCCGCAGTATACCACAGGCTCGGTGTGGCTCCGCTCGCCAACCAAACGCCCCTCTCCCACGTGGGCAGAGGGGCGCGAAACAGCATCTGCGGGGCGACGAAGCCACCCCCGAAATTTGCGATACCCTGCCCGGCTTTGCCGGGCAAGGTATCGCAAAACGAAAGCGATCCAGCAGAGCCAGTACTACTCGACTTCGGGCGAGAGCGAGGGCATGCCGGTCGACACGACCGCAGGCGCCGAGGCGCGCACCGCTATGCCGATCAGCACCAGCGCGCCGGCCACCAGCAGGCCGCCGACGAAGTAGGGCGCCTGGAGGCCGAGAACGTCGAACAGCGCGCCGGCCAGCAGCGGGCCGAGCACCATGGTCAGGCTATTGAGCGCCTGCGTGCCACCAAGAGTGGCGCCCTGCGCCTGCGGCGCCACGCGCCGCGAGATCAGGCTGGTGAGCGAGGGCGTGGCCATGCCGCTGCCGGCCGCCAGCAGACCCATGATCGGGTAGAGCGTCCAGGGCTGCGGCGCGAGCGCGATCAGCGTAAACGCCACGGCCATCAGCGCCAGGCCAACCACCGCCAGCCGCATCTCGCCAAAGCGCGGCACCAGCCGGCGGATGAGGAAGCCCTGCATGATCACCGCCATCAGGCCGATGAACGCGAAGATAAAGGCGTTCTCGCGGGGCCCGAAGCCGAAGCGCGCGTCGCTGTACACCGCGAAGTTGCTCTGCATGCCCGCAAACGCAAGGTTGAGCATAAACACGCCGGCCAGCAGCGGGCGAATTGCCTGGTTGCTCAGCACGCCGCTCAGCCGCGCCAGCGGGTTCATTTTCGCCAGCGGCACGGCGATACGCTGCTCGGCCGGAAGCGACTCGGGCAGCATGAAGTAGCCAAAGGCAACATTGGCCAGCGCCAGCGCAGCCGCCGCGAAGGCCGGCGCCTCAAGGCTGATGCCGCTGAGCAGGCCGCCCAGCGCCGGGCCGAGCATAAAGCCCAGGCCGAAGGCCGCGCCGATCATGCCCATGCCTTTGGCGCGATTCTCGGGGGTGGTGATGTCGGCGATATACGCCTGGGCCGTAGAAATATTGCCGCCGGTGATGCCGTCGAGGATGCGCGCGCCAAACAGCACCGCCAGCACCGCCGCAGCGCCGAAGCCCAGCAGCCGATCGGCCAGGCCGAACACAATATACGAGATGCCAGTGCCAAGCAAGCTGATCAGCAGCACCGGCCGGCGGCCGAAGCGGTCGGAGAGCGCCCCCAGCACCGGCGCGCACAGAAACTGCATCAGCGAGAACGAGGCCGCTAGCAGCCCGACGATGATCGCGCGGTTCTCGGCTAGGGCCGCGCTCTCGGATTGTTCGATGATTTTGACGTAGTACGGAAGAAGCGGCAGCACAATCCCGGCGCCAAGCAGGTCGATAAACACGGTGAGGAAGATGAATGCCATGGGCGAGCGCTTGTTCATGGGCTCTCTCTACTGTTATGGATACTATAACTTGTGCAAGTATAACATTTTGCAAATATTTTGTCAATAGATTGCAAAGATATATGCGGCCCATGCACCATTTTTCGAACCCACGCTTTGTCTGTTCCGCTGTGCTGCCCGGCGAAGCCGGGCAGCACAAAAGAAAGCTCGGGTGCGGCTTCGTCGCACCCGAACTCTCACCGTACAGCAGGTGCTTTGCCGGATTTGGTAGTACCTGGCAGCGCGCCAAGCCGGCTCAGGCCACGCGGGCGCGGCGCGCCGGGCGCAGCCAGTGCAGGCCAACCAGCAACAGCGGCACGAGCGCCAGCGCGGCGCCGGCCACGCCGAGGGTGGTGTAGCCGAAATGATCGAGGATCACGCCGCTCAGCAGGTTGCAGCTAGCCGAGGTGAGGTTGACAATCAGCTCAACGCTGCCCTGCAGGCTGCCGCGCTCGGCCGGGGCCAGCATGTCGGCCAGCATTGTCGAGCCGCCGACATAGCACAGGTTCCAGCCCAGGCCGATCAGGAACAGCGCCAGCGTCAGCCAGCCGGCGAGCAGCGAAGCCGGCGCGAGCAGGCCGCCGGCCACCAGCAAGCCCACGCCAATAGCGATGGCGGCGCGCCGGCCCAGGCGGTCGATCAGGCCGCCGTTGACGATCGAGAGGCCATACATGCCAATTGTATGCGCCATAAACACCAGCGAGATTTCGTCGCCGCCGTGGTGATTGTGGTCCATATGCAACGATGTGACCGACATCACCAGCACCATGGTGGCCTGGCCTACCACCATTGAGGCCAGCGCCAGCTGCGCGGCCGGCAGGCGCAGCAGGGCGCCAAGCGTGCGGCCACGCTCGGCGGGGGCGTGCGGCTGGTGCGGCTGGCCAGCCCAGCCAGCGGCGAGTGGGTCGGGCCGCAGCAGCACAAACACCAGCACGCCGGCAATCGCGAACAGCAGCGCGCCGGCCCACATTGGGCCGGCCTGGGGCACGCCGGTGAGGCCACCGAGCAGGTTGCCGCGCGAGCTTGCCAGCCACGGGCCGGCGATCGCGCCGACAGTGCCGGCGAACACAACCGTGCTGATCGCGCGGGCACGATGCTCGGGCGGCTGGGTGTCGGCTGCGGCGTAGCGGCTCTGGTCGGCCGCGCCGCGCGCCGCGCCCATCAGCGCCACGCCCACGAGGAACACGCCGAAGCTGCCGAGCACTACGCCTGCGCCGCTGAGCAGCATGCCGCAGGTGCCCACCACGAAGCCCAGCGCCAGGCCAGGGCGCCGGCCGAAGCGCTGCATGAACCGCCCCGAGACGTGCGCCGACACCGCCGCGCCGATCAGCAGCAGCGTGCCGGGCACGCCGGCGAGCGAGTCGCTGCCGCCGAGCCTAGAGCCAACGATCGGGTTCACCTGGATGTTGGCGATCAGCGCCGCCGAGCTCAGGCACTGGGCGAAGAAGAGCACAGCCACCAGCCGCCGAGCCACGCTGCTGGGCAGAAAGGTCGAATTCATTGCATCTCTCTTTTACAGGACTTACGCGGTCGCCTGCGCTATGGGCTTGTTCTGCCTGCGGCAGCATGGTACCGTACGTTCTTTTGTGCTCGGATTTTTGCGCAAAGCGCGAAAATCCGAGCACCATCCATGAAAAAGTACCGCGCTGCCGAAGGCAAAAACGCGCACCGCGTAGCTCGTGTCTTTTCGGCCACGGAAAGAACGACACCCCCGCGCTCGAGCTCGAGCGCGGGGGTGAGCGGTGCAGGGCGTGCGGGCTTAGTCGGGCTGGGTGCGCAGATCTTCCCCGGCCACCCAGCCTTCGCCGCCGGCGCTGCGCACATGCCACCAGCTGTGGCCATCGGCCGGCTGCGGCCCGTCGAGCAGCGTTACCTCGGTGCCAGGCGTCAGCCGGTCGAGGATCTCGCCGCTAAGGCTTGGCGCCGAGCGCAGCCGCAGCGGCAGGCCACCTGCGCGCGTCACCCACGCCGATGCGCCGGCGGTGAGCCCACCTGCGGCCGCTGCAGGCGCCGCAGCTTTGGCCTCCTCGGCCGGGGCGGCGGGCGCCTCGGCGCTGGCTTTGCTGATGCTGCCGAGCACACTTGCCGAAGCCGCCTCGGTGGCGGCCTTCATGTCGGCCAGCTGCTGGCGCAGCACGCCGATCTCGGCCTGCGCGTCTTCGAGCGCGACCGAGCTAGCCGCGCCCTGGGCGGCCTGCGTGCGCAGGCCGTCGGCCTCGGTGGTTTTCGCGGCGAGCTTCTGCTGAAGGTCGGCGATCTGCTCGCTCAGCTTCTGCATGTCCTCGCCGACTTTCTTCATGTCGTCGCTGTTGCCAAAAAGCCCCATTGGAAGCCTCCTATGCGTTATGCACGTATTCAAACATCAGGCGAAACGCGCCAACATCGTGCTATACGTTGTAGTCGGATGTGAGAGCAGCCGCAGCATACGACGTCTGTTTTGCTAGAAAGTCACGGCTGTGCTTATAGCTCGATCATCCACAGATTGCGCAGGTGGTGATCGTGTCTATGCCAATGATCGGTGCCGCTTGTACAGCCGGTATCAGATCGCTCTATGAGGTATTGGCCTGCAGCCAGGGTGTGCCGTCGCGCGATTGTTGGGCGCTCCAGCCGGCCCCGCTGGGGCCTTGAATGCGCCACCAGACGAACCCATCGGCCTCGATCGGGCCTTCAAGGATGGTGACGGTTTCGCCCTCTTTAAACGCAGCCGTCGCCGCGGCCTTGAGCATCGGCTCCTTGCGGCTGCGCAGCGCCGCGCCGGCGACATTCACCACCCGCGCGCTGCCGCCGACATGCAGGCCGGCCTGGGGTGGCGTGGGCGGGATGGTTGGCGTTGGGAACACCGGCGAGCGCGGCGGCGGCGCGCTTGCCGCCGCGACCGGCTGCGTGCGGGTTGGCTGCGCGGCGGTGGTGGCCGGCGATCGGTTACGCCAGAAGAGCAGCGCGGCCAGGCCCACAATCAGCACTGCCCCAACAGCGCCCAAGCGCAGCACGCGGCGCCTGCGCCGGTCGTAGAAGCCGCCTGGCAAACCTCGGCTATGCCTGGCGCGGTCGTAGCCGCGCCGATACTGGTAGTAGTGCTCGTAGTAGAACGGGTGTGGCTCGCCGCGATCGGCATCAGCGACGCCGCGCCGATACATTTCTTCCGTGTCCATGCCTCGGGCCTCCGCTCTGCCGAACCATCACTGTAGCGCGCCCTGCGACCGGCATGCAAGCCGCTGGTTCCGGCTTGGCGCGCCGGGAGTGCATCGCTCTGGGAGGGCCAGCGATGGTACGCAGCAAGGTTTGTTCCGAGCATTCTTATGTGAGCACGAGGTCGTCGCGGCCGATCTCGTGCAACAGCCGCGGGTACATGTCGTACATTGGCTCGACGGCGGGCAGCAGCTTCAGGATCTTGGGGATGGGGCCTTTGGCGATGATCTGGCGCCGGGCCAGCGCGGCCATCAGGTTCACTTTGCCATGCCAGAAATGGTGCGCCACGTCGGCTTTCATTCTCATCTCGACATCCGGCTTCAGGCCGGTGTCGTCGCCCCAGAGCACGTCGAAGTAGGCGCCATCCTGGGTAGGCGGGGAGGCGGCGTTGATCGTGACAACCGCGTGCGGCTCCTCGTAGCGGAACTGGATCACCAGGTGCGAGTCCTTGATCTTCGGGGCGACGCGCGAGTCGCACTTGGCCTCGTCGTACAGCCGGCCCATACAGGCATGAATATCCTCGTAGTCCTTAAAGACCGCCATCGTCGCGTCCTTTCTTATATGCCTGTGGGGAAACGTGCGCCGATTATACTGGCGGCGCTACGGAACGTCAACCGGCAGAGCGGCCGGGCGCGCTACCACAGCCCGGCCAGCACCGGCGGGTCGATATTGCCGCCGCTGATGATCGCGCCGACGCGGCCAAGGCCGGCGGGCACGCGCCCGGCCAGCAGGGCGGCCAGCGTCGCCGCGCCGGATGGTTCGATCACCAGCTTGAGCCGCAGCAGCGCGAAGCGCACCGCCGCGAGGATCTCGTCGTCGTCGACGACCAGCACATCGGCTACGTGGCGCTGGACGATCGGGAAGGTGAGCGCGCCGGGCATCACAATCCTCAGGCCGTCGGCGATGGTACCGGGTGGCGGCACGCGCACGCGCTCGCCGGCGGCCAGCGATTGGCGGGTGTCGTCGGCGCCGGCGGGCTCGACGCCAATTACCTGTGTGGCGGGGCGCGCGCCGTGCATGGCCACAGCGCTGCCGGCGATCAGGCCGCCGCCGCCAATCGGCACCAGCAGCGCGTCGAGGTCGGGCGCCTGCTCGGCCAGCTCGAGCGCGGCGGTGCCGGCGCCGGCTATGATCCGCGGGTCGTCGTAGGGCGGCACCAGCGTCATGCCGCGCTCGGCGGCGATCGCGCGCGCGAATGCCTCGCGGTCGTCGCGCAGCCGGTCGTAGAAGATCACCTCGGCGCCGTAGCCGCGCGTGGCGGCGACTTTTACGGCCGGCGCGTCGCTGGGCATGCAGATCACCGCCGGGGTGCCAAGCAGCTGGGCGGCCAGCGCCACGCCCTGGGCGTGGTTGCCCGACGAGAATGCCAGCACGCCGTGGGCGCGCGCGTCTGCGGGCAGCTGGCAGATCGTATTGTAGGCGCCGCGGAACTTAAACGCGCCGCCGCGCTGCAGGTTCTCGCACTTGAGGAACACCTGGCGGCCGGCCAGCGCATCGAGCGTGCGCGAGGTGACGACGGGGGTAACGTGCGCGGCGCCGCTCAGCCGGGCGCGGGCGGCCTGCACATCGCTGAATGTGACAAGATCGGCTTGGCTCACTGTGGTATGGTTCCTTTGCTTTGGGCCGGTTGCGGCGGGCTTACGCGCGGTAGGCCGCCAGGTTAGCGGCGATCTGCTGGCTGTGGATGCGGTCGTGATCGGCCAGCGCGGCGATGCTCTCGCCGACGGTGATCGGGCCGCGCGTGGGGTGCAGGCCGGGGCGCGCCAGCTGGCCGGGCCGCAGGGTGCGCAGAAACTCGACATACTCGGCGCGCGACTCGGCCATGGCGTGTAGCAGAAAGGCGAGCTGCTTGCGGTGGTAGTCGCGCTGGCGCACCCAGTCGGGATCCACCGCCGCGAGCGCGGGGTTTTCGCTGGCCAGCATCTGGCGTACGCGGCCGGGCCATAGCGCACCGACATCGAGCATGTGGCCGACTATCTCGAGGATCGACCACTCGCCGTCGGCCGGGCGGAAGTGCAGCTCGGCGTCGCTCAGCTGGCTGAGCTGCTGCGCGAGCTGAGCCGGGAAGGCGGCCAGCGCGTCGATCTGCGCGGCAAATGTATCGCTCATGGCGTTCTCCTTTCAGCAACACGAGTGATGTGGCCGGCCCCGCGCGGCGGGGGTGGCAGTCTGCGCCATTGTAGCAGATTCGTGCCCGGCCGCGAAATTCTGCTAGAATAGGGCAACAGCCGATCGAAGAGAGGGTTGCTATGTTCAACTTAAGCAATCACCCGCACCGCCGCTACAACCCGCTGAGCCAGGAGTGGGTGCTGGTGTCGCCGCACCGCACGCAGCGCCCGTGGCAAGGCCAGGTCGAGCAGACTGCGCCCGAGCAGCGGCCGGCCTACGACCCAGCCTGCTACCTGTGCCCCGGCAACGAGCGCGCTGGCGGGCTACACAACCCGCAGTACGAGCATACGTTTGTGTTCACCAACGACTTTGCCGCGCTGCTGCCCGATACGCCGGCCGGCGAGTTTGCGCGCGGCGCGGAGGGCGCCGACACGCCGCTGCTGCGCGCGGTGAGCGAGCGCGGCACCTGCCGGGTGGTGTGCTTCTCGCCGCGCCACGACCTGACGCTGGCAGAGATGGACGTGGCCGCGCTTGCCAGCGTAGTGGATATCTGGGTGGCGCAGTACCAGGAGCTTGGCGCGCTGCCGCAGATCGGCTATGTGCAGATCTTCGAGAACCGTGGCGCTATGATGGGCGCCAGCAACCCGCACCCGCACGGCCAGATCTGGGCCACCGAGCACCTGCCGCTCAACGTGGCGCGCGAGCAGGCCGCCCAGGCCGAGTACTACGCCGCGCATGGCCGCACGCTGCTCGGCGACTACCTGGCGATCGAGGAGGGCGACGGCGCGCGGCTGGTGGTGGCGAACGACCACTTCGTGGCGCTGGTGCCGTTCTGGGCGGTCTGGCCATTTGAAACGCTGGTGATCAGCCGGCGCCCGGTCGGCGCGCTGCCCGACCTGACGGCCGCCGAGCGCGCGGGCCTGGCCGATATTCTTCGCTCTCTGACCACGCGCTACGACAACCTGTTCAATGTGTCGTTCCCCTACTCCATGGGCTTTCACCAGCGCCCGACCGATGGCCAGGAGCACCCGGAGTGGCATCTGCACGCGCACTTTTACCCGCCGCTGCTGCGCTCGGCCACCGTACGCAAGTTTATGGTCGGCTTTGAGCTGCTGGCCGAGGCCCAGCGCGACATCACCGCCGAAAGCGCGGCCGCGCGGCTGCGCGAGCTGCCGGCGCTGCACTACCGCGCCGCACACTGACGCTTCGGCAGCCCGCCACTGGCGGCCACGCGCCCCGGCTCGCATTCTGCGAGCCGGGGCGCGTGGCTGTTTCAGGAATATTGGAATGTTCCTAACTTCCTGGTACAATTGGCCCAAATCCCTCTTGACAAGTGCCGCTGCCGGGTTTATATTACAAATATATTGGAATGAAACAATATATTCGTGGCAATAAGCGGCCGGCACAGTCGATTTCAACCAGACTTATTGGAATGAAAGCGAGCAAGCCGTGACCACGCTTGACCCACGCGGCCGCATCCTGGTGTTGGACGACTCGACCGAGAGCACGCAGCTAGAACGGGTGCTTAAAGCGCTCGACTCGCTCAACCGGATCCGCATTCTGCGCTATCTGGCCGCGCGCCTGGCGAGCGTCAACGACATCGCCACTGCGCTGGATCTTCCAACCTCCACAGCCGCGCTGCACATCGAAACACTCGAGGAGGCCGGGCTGATCCGCACTGAGTTCGAGCCTGCCAGCCGTGGCCTGCGTAAGGTTTCGGCGCGAATGTACGACCGGATCGTGATCGACCTGCCAGTGGGCGAGCAGCCGCGCGACCAGGCCGTCGAGCAAACCATGCCGATCGGCGCGTTTGTCGACTGCCAGGCGGCGCCCACCTGCGGCCTGCTCAGCAGCACCGGCATTATTGGCCTGCTCGACGACCCGGCCTCGTTCTACGAGCCGGGCCGCACCGACGCCCAGCTGCTGTGGTTCCGCCATGGCTATGTCGAGTATCGCTTCCCCAACCGCCTGCCCGGCCTGGCCGAGCCCGAGTCGCTCCGGCTGAGCATGGAGGTCTGCTCGGAGGCGCCGCTCTACAACCGCGATTGGCCCTCGGATATCACGGTGTGGATCAACGGCGTAGAGGTTGGCACCTGGACATCGCCGGGCGACTTTGGCGGCGAGCGCGGGCGGCTGACGCCGGAATGGTGGACGCCGCGCAACACGCAGTACGGCCTGCTGAAAGTATGGCATATCAACGACCAGGCTACCGAAGTAGACGGCATGCGGCTCTCGGGTGTGACGTTGAGGGAACTAAAATTGCAGGATCAGCCGTTTATTGCCGTACGCATTGGCGTGAAGCCCGACGCCGAGCATCCCGGAGGCTTGAATCTTTTCGGTGACCGATTCGGCAACTATCCCCAGGCATTGATACTCCGAGTCGGCTACCGTTCCACCGCGCGCCCAATTGCCGGCTGATCGGTGCACAGGTCGCCGGGTGTAGCGCGTGGCATATTGATCGCTTAGGACTCACTAAGGGAGGAATGCGATGAAGGCCATGTCACGACGATGGGGTCTGGCGCTGCTCATGGCGATGCTCGCCGGGATCCTCGCCGCCTGCGGTGGCGGCACGGGCGGCGGGGCGGCGGCGACAAGCGCCCCAAGTAACACGGGCGGCGGGGCGGCGGCCACCAGCGCGCCGAGCAACGCGGGCGGGGCGGCGGCCACCAGCGCGCCGAGCGGCGGCGGATCGGCCAGCGCCGGAGCATGCTCCGATGCGGGCAAAGGCCAGCAGATTACCATGTGGAGCCCGCTCACCGGCCCCGACGGCGACGAAATGACCGGGCTGGCCAACAAGTTCAGCCAGGAAAACAGCCTGGGCATCAAGGTGACGCACACCGCCCAGCCGGATTACCTGCAGAAGCTGAACACGGCTGCGGCCGGCAATAGCCTGCCGGACATGACCGTGATCCGCGCCGGCGATATTGGCGAGATGGTCGCGCGCAATGTGCTCAAGCCTATGTCGGATGCCGCGCTGACCGAAGCCGGTGGCGCGGACGCACTGCAGAGCCAGTTCACCGAGGCGGTGTGGAACGCCGGCCAGGTGAAAGACAAGCGCTATACCATTCCGCTCGACACCCACCCGCTGGTGCTGTACTACAACAAAGACATGTTCCAGAAGGCCGGCATCACCGTGCCGACCGACCGGCCCATGACCAAGGAAGAGTTCGAGAAGGCCGTCGACGCGCTGAACAAAGACGGCGTGGCCGGCGTGGCGCTCGGCACCGCGTTCCAGACGGGCGCGTGGTTCCAGGCGCTGATCCGCCAGTTCGGCGGCGACATCACCGACGCCACCGGCAGCAAGGCTACCTTCAACAGCGACGCCGGCGTGCAGGCGGCTACCTACATCCACGATCTGAAAGCCAAAACCACGCCGCAGGTCAATGGCGCGGGCGACCCCGAAGTGAAGCTGTTTCAGCAGCAGAAGGCCGCGATGGTGTTCCACGGCCCGTGGCATATCAGCGACATGGTCAAGCTGCCGTTCGTCGGCTTCGCAGAGATGCCGCAGATTGGCAGCACCTACTCGGTGTGGGGCAACTCGCACCAGCTGGCCATGACCACCGAAGACCCGGCCAAGCAGGCCGCTGCGGGCTGCTGGGTCGGCTGGCTCTCGCAGAACTCGGTGCAGTGGGCCAAAGCCGGCCAGGTGCCTGCGCGTAAGTCGGCCCGCGAGAGCGCCGACCTCGCCAGCGTCTCGCCGCCGGTGGCGGCATTTGCCAAAGAGGTCGAGGCGGTGAAGTTCCTGCCGCCGGTGCCCGGCCTGGAAGGCGCGCTGTGGGGCCAGGGCTTCGAGCCCGCGCTGAACGCCTACCTGCTCGGCCAGAGCCAGGACATCAAGCAGGGCCTCAACGACGCGGCCGCGAAGTCGGACAAGATCATCCAGGATAACGCAGCCAAGTACAAATAGCGAACGATTGCCGGCGCTGTGCCGCCGCAGCACGCCTGCCCCACGCCAGGGGCCGGGCGCGCTGCGGCGGCGAGCGAATGCTCTAGTGGGAGGCTGCGTATGGCAACATCTCAACCCGCGCGCGCCGCACGAGCAGCGGCCAGCGGCGCACCTGCGCGGCGCTTCAGCGCCACGCCCTACCTGTTTGTTTTGCCGCACCTGCTGTTTTTTGCGGCGTTTCTCGGCTACCCATTCTTCTACGGCATCTACATCAGCCTGTTCGACTTCGACTTTCTGCGCCCCGAGTACCGGCCGTTTGTCGGCTTTCAGAACTATGCCAACCTGCTGTGGAACCGCAGCAGCATCCAGTTTGGCGATTTCTGGCAATCGGTGGCGAATACCGCGCGGTTCCTGCTGTACAGCGTGCCGCCGCTGGTGATCGGCGCGCTGCTGCTGGCGGTGCTGCTGAACGGCCGCTACCGCGGGCGCAACCTGTTCCGCGGGCTGTACTTCGCGCCGTACGCGCTCTCGGTGACGGTGGCGGCGGTGCTGTGGCGCTGGCTGTTCGAGCAGGGCGGCCTGATCGACAGCTACATGCAGCGCCTGGGCCTGCAGTCGGTATCGTGGCTTGGCACGCAGCCGTGGGCCTGGCTGGCGATCACGATCTGCACGGTGTGGTGGACGATCGGCTTCAACACCGTGATCTTCCTCGCGGCGCTGCAAGACATCCCCGACACGCTGTACGAGGCCGCCAGCATCGACGGCGCGAACAGCTTCCAGCAGTTCGCCAGCATCACCATCCCCATGCTGCGCCCGGTGCTGATCTTCGTCGTCACGATCACGCTGATCGCCTCGGCCAACCTGTTCGGCCAGTCGTTCATCATGACCGGCACGCAGAGCCGGGTGATCGGCACCGAGTCGATTGTGCAGAAGATCTACGACGAGGGCATCGCCCAGAACCGCATGGGCAGCGCGGCGGCGATGTCGATCCTGGTGGCGGCGGCGCTGCTGGTGCTCACCACGATCAACTTCCGCGTGTTTGGGCGCAACGAGCAGGAATAAGCGCATACGAGGAGCTTTGCTATGGCAGCAGTACCTGCACCGACCGAGCGCGTCAGCGGCGGCCCGGCCGGCGTCACCATGCTGGCGCGGCTCGCGCTCTACCTCGTGCTGATCCTGATCGGCCTGTTCTTTATGCTGCCGCTGATCTGGATGTTTAGCACCGCCTTTAAACCATTCGTCGAGACGCTCGAGCCCACCTGGATCCCCCGCGAGCCTACGGTCGAGAACTTCACCAATATTTTCAACGATCCGTCCATCCCGGTGCTGCGCTGGTTTGTGAACAGCCTGGGCGTGGCGGCGGCGTTCACCGCGCTGGTGGTGCTGATCGACTCGCTGGCGGCCTACGCCTACGCGCGCATGGAGTTTGCCGGCCGCAACCTGCTGTTCGGGCTGCTGCTGGCCACGCTGGTGATGCCCGGGATCATGTTCCTGGTGCCGAACTACGTGACGATCGCGCGGCTGGGCTGGCTGAACACCTACCGCGGCGTGATCGCGCCGGGCCTCTCGGGCGTGTTCGGCGTGTTCTTCATGCGCCAGTTCTTCCAGAGCATCCCCAAAGAGCTGGAGGAGGCCGCGTATATCGATGGCGCGACGGTGTGGACGACCTTCTGGCGCGTGTCGCTGCCGCTGGCCAAGGGCGCGATCGCTACGCTGGCGATCATTACGTTTCTTACGTCGTGGAACGATTTCCTGTGGCCGCTGCTGATCCTCAATGACCGCGAGCTGCAGACTTTGCCGGTGGGCCTGGCGACCATTCAGGGCCAGTATACCTTCGACTACGGCAAGCTGATGGCCGGCGCCGTCGTGACGGCCGCGCCGGTGCTGATCCTGTACGTCTTCTTGCAGCGCTACATCATTCAGAATGTGGCCATGACCGGGCTGAAGGGCTGAGCGGCCGGCTGCGCACGCGCAGGCACGCCGGCTACCAGGCGATACAGAAACAGCGTGGGCGGCAGCGTGCAGCCGCGAAACAGTGGAGCGACGATACATGTGTGTGCCCATGAAGCGCGCGCCGGTGCTGATCGCGGGCTGGCTGCTGGCCTGCGTGCTCGCGGCGTGCGGCGCCGGCCAGCCGGCCGCATCGCAGCCGACGCCACAGCCGAGCGCCGCGCCGACCGCGCTGCCGAGCGCCGCGCCAACAGCAGCGCAGCCGACGCCACAGCCGAGCGCCGCGCCAACCGCGCTGCCCACGCCGGGGCCGGATCAGTTCGCCAACCCGGTGATCGACCAGGATTTCCCCGACCCCGACGTGCTGCAGGTTGGCGGCGAGTACTACGCCTACGCAACCAACAGCGCCGGCAAGAACATCCAGGTGGCGCGCTCGGCCGATCTGGTGGCCTGGCAGATGCTCGACGACGCGCTGCCGATCCAGCCGGACTGGGCCGCGCTGAACTTCGGGCTGATCTGGGCGCCCGAGGTGACCAGCTGGGACGGCGGCAAGACCTTCACAATGTACTTCGTGGCGCGCGACACCGCCAGCGACAAGCAGTGCATTGGCGTGGCCACCAGCGCGCAGCCGGCCGGGCCGTTCAAGGGCGCGGGCGCGAAGCCGCTGATCTGCCAATCCGACCTGGGCGGCTCGATCGACGCCAGCGCGTTCGCCGACGACGACGGCCAGCGCTACCTGCTGTGGAAGAACGACGGCAACTGCTGTGGCCTCGACACCTGGCTGTACATCCAGCCGGTAGCCGCCGATGGCCTGACGCTCAGCGGCCAGCCGACCAAGCTGATCAAAGAAGACCAGAGCTGGGAGGGCCAGCTCGTCGAGGCGCCGACGCTGTGGAAGCACGGCGGCAAGTACTACCTGTTCTACTCGGCCAATAGCTACGCCGGCGCCGACTACGCAATCGGCTACGCGGTGGCCGACGCGCCGACCGGGCCGTTCAGCAAACCCGGCAACGGGCCGCTGCTGGCCACCGACTTCAAGAGCGGCGTGGCGCTGGGGCCGGGCGGCCAGGACGTGGTGGTGGGCAAGCATGGCGAAACCTGGCTGATGTACCACTCGTGGGATTCAACTGTGGCCTACCGCCGCATTTCGTTGGCGCGGCTGACGTGGCAGGGCGACACGCCGGTGGTGCAGCCGCCCAGCCGCGCGCCCATGCCGAAGCCATAAGGCTTTATCGGAAATAGGCCAGCCGGGGGGCCTTGCCCCTCCGAACTCCTTTTATTTCCAGCCAAGCCTATAGCATGCCGACGATGCCGGCCGTGTAGGCCCAACCAAAGCGAGAAACACATGCAACGAAGTCATGCGCGGCGCTGGATGCCGCTTCTGCTGGCGCTGCTGCTGGCGAGCCTCGCGCAGCCGGCGCGGGCCGCAACCGGCACCTACCGCAACCCGCTCGATCTGCGTATCCCCGGCGGCGGCACGGCCGAGAGCTGCGCCGACCCGACGGCGATCTACGGCCAGAAGGGCGAGCGACGCTGGTTTATGTACTGCACCACCGACCCGCTGAACGACACCGATACAAACCCCAGCGGCGGCTATAACTTCCACCTGATCCCGATGTTCAGCTCGGCCGACCTGGTGCGCTGGACGTATATGGGCGACGCGTTTGCCAGCCGGCCCAGCTATGCCACGGCCGACGCCGGGCTGTGGGCGCCCGAGATCCAGTTCTACCCCGAGACCGGCGAGTACCACCTGTACTACACGATCACCGACACCACCCTGCCGGGCGGCGGCAGCGCGATTGGCGTGGCCACCGCCGCGACGCCGCTTGGCCCCTGGGTGCACCGCGACACGCCGGTGATCGAGCCGCACGCCGCCGACTGCTGCCCCGGCTCGCGCCGCTGGGTGTTCGACCCCGAGGTGCTGCGCACCAGCGGCCCCGACTACATCTACTATGGCAGCTACTTCGGCGGCGTGTCGGTGCGCGTGCTGTCGGAAGACGGCTTCAGCACCAGCCAGGCCAGCCAGAAGAATGTGGCGGTGGCGAACAAGTACGAGGGCGCGAATGTCGTGGCGCACGGCGGCTTCTACTACCTGTTTGTGTCGGCCACCGACTGCTGCCGCGGCCCGCTGACCGGCTACAGTGTGTTTGTCGGCCGCTCGGCCAGCCCGACCGGGCCGTTCGTCGACCGCTCCGGCCTCGACCTGAACGACGACGAGACGCCAACCGACCCGACCGACGGGCGGGTGGGCGGATCGGTGGCGCTGAGCATGAACGGCAACCGCTGGGTTGGCCCTGGCCACAACACCGTGTTCGAGGACTTCGACGGCCAGTGGTGGACGATCTACCACGCCGTGGATGTGAACGACCCGTACTTCGCCCGCCAGGTCGGCTTCACCAAGCGCCCGGCGCTGCTCGACCCGGTGGACTGGCAGGATGGCTGGCCGACGGTGCGCGGCGGCGATTGGGCCTCGGATAAGCCCGAGCAGGCGCCGGCGGCGCAGCCCGGCGAGCGCACAAACTACCGCCCGCGCTTTGCCACGCCCGATACGCCCGGCCGGACGGTGGCCGCGCTCTCCGACGAGTTCGACGCCAGCACGCTCGGCGCGCGCTGGAGCTGGGTGCGCCAGCCGGCCGCCGGCACGTACGGCCTCGATGCCGGCACCTTCCGCTTCGATACCCAAAACGCCGACCTGTTCGAAAGTAGCAACAGCGCGTCGGTGCTGCTGGAAGACACGCCCAACGGCAACTACATGGTCGAAACCAAGGTGAAGCTCAACGTGCCGGCCGAGGGCTGCTGCTTCAACTATGTGCAGGCGGGGCTCGTGATCTACGGCGACGACGACAACTTCGTCAAGCTGGCGCACGTATCGATCTGGAACACGCGCCAGACCGAGTTCGCCAAGGAGCTGGCGCCGGTGCCGGCCGGCTACCCGCGCTACGGCAACACCGTGGTTGGCCCGCCCGGCGAATGGACCTACCTGCGGATCGTGAAGCGCACCGCCGCCGGCGCAGAGCAGTACCGCGCCTACACCAGCCGCGACGGCCAGCTGTGGGAGCGCGGCGGCGTCTGGACGCACAAGCTTGGCAAGAACGCCAAGATCGGGCTGGTGTCGATGGGCGGCGCCGGTTTCACCGCCAACTTCGACTACGTGCGGGTGTATGGCTTATAATCGGCGGCGCTGCGATTCTGGCGCTCCGCGCCAGCTGTAGACGATACGACCTACGCGGCCGGCGTTTTTGCCTTCGGCAGAGCGGTACTTTTCCTTGATGGTGCTGCGATTTTGGCGCGGAGCGCCAAAATCGCAGCACAGAAAGTAGCCAGTACCATAAAGCAATGCAACACATGCAACTAGGGCCACGCCCTGAAGATTTCATCTGGGCCACCGGCATCGAAGACACATTTGTGCCGCAGACGCGCAACGGCCACCGCGCGCTCGACGAGTACGAGCTGATGGGCCACTACCAGCACTGGCGCGAAGACCTGGCGCTGGCGCGGGCGATCGGCGTCAAGGCGATTCGCTGGGGTGTGCCGTGGTACCGCGTTGAGTCGCTGCCGGGCGAGTTCGACTGGCGCTGGACCGACGAGGTGCTGCCGTACCTGGTGGAAGAGCTTGGCATCACGCCGATCGTCGACTTAATGCACTACGGCTGCCCGTTCTGGCTGCGCCGCGAGTTCGCCAGCGCCGAGTACCCAGGCGCGGTAGCACGCTACGCCGGGGCCTTCGCCGAGCGCTACAAGCACCTTTCGCACTGGTACACCCCGCTGAACGAGCCGATCGTCAACGCGCTGATGTGCGGCAAGCGCGGCCTGTGGCCGCCGTACCTGCGCGGCGACAGCGGCTACATCGCGATCATGATGCAGCTGGCGCGCGGCATCCGCGCCACCGTCGCGGCCATCCAGCAGGCCGACCCCGACGCGCGCTTTGTGCACGTCGAGGCCACCGGCCTGAGCCGCGCGGCGCGAGAAGACCTGGAGGTGCTGGCGGCCGAAGATCAGCGCCGCGGCTTTCTGTGCTACGACCTGCTGACCGGGCGCGTCACGGCTAGCCATCCGCTGTTCGGCTGGCTGCTGCGCAACGGCGCCAGCCCGAACGACCTCGCGGCCTTCGCGCGCTCGCCGCTCACGCTCGACGTCGTCGGCCTCAACTTCTACCCGCAGTGGTCGACCCAGCAGATCAGCGTCGACGCGAAAGGGCGGCTGGTGTACCGCGCCGCCGAGAAGGACGGCGCCGGCTTCGCCGCGCTGATCGAAGACTACTACCGCCGCTACAACGCGCCGATCATCGTGACCGAGACCAGCGCCAAGGGCAACGAGCGCGTGCGCGCGCGATGGCTCGAAACCTCGGTGGCGGCGATCAAGCGCCTGCGCGGCGCGGGCGTTCCGGTGATGGGCTACACCTGGTTCCCGCTGTTCACCATGATCGACTGGCGCTACCGCTTCGGACGCGACCCGCTCGAAGCGTACCGCCTGGAGCTGGGGCTGTATACGCTCGGCGAGGAGCCGCGCTGGCGCGCCACCCCGCTGGTCGAGCGCTTCCGCCAGTATGTGGCCGACCCGGCGGCGGCGATCGGCGAGATCGAGCAGATCGGGGCGGCGCACGAACAGGCTTGAGGGGCACGCCACGCTACGGCGCACAACCAATGATTATAGACCGCGCTATGTGATCTACCGCGCCATGCCAGGATAAAGCCGCAGATTATGGAACAAACCTACCTCAACCCGGTGTATTCCCACAGCTTCCCCGACCCATTTGTGCTGAAGTATTGCGGCGAGTATTGGGCCTACTGCACCGGCGAAACGCCTGACGGCCGGCGCTTCGGCGTGCTGCGCTCGCGCGACCTGGTGCATTGGCAGCCGTTGGGCGGCGCGATGGAGCCGCTGGCCGAGCCGCACCCGCACTACTGGGCGCCCGAGGTTACCTACGCGAATGGCCGCTTCTACATGTACTACAGCGTTGGCGACGAGGCGACAATGCAGATGCGCGTGGCCGTGGCCGAGCACCCGGCTGGGCCGTTCGCCGACAGCGGCCGGCGGCTTACGCGCGAGCCGTTCGCGATCGACGGGCACGTGCTGATCGACGACGACGGCGCGTGGTATCTGTTCTACGCCACCGACTTCCTCGAGCGCAGCCATATTGGCACCGGCACCGTGCGCGACCGGCTGATCGACCCGTTCACGCTGGCCGGGCAGCCTGCGCCAGTGACGCTGCCGCGCTACGATTGGCACGTGTACGACCCGCAGCGCGCCGAGAAGGGCGGCGTGCGCTGGCATACCGTCGAGGGGCCGTTTGTGCTGAAGCACAAACAGCGCTACTACCAGATGTTCAGCGGTGGCAACTGGCAGAACCCGAGCTACGGTGTGAGCTACGCCGTGGCCGACCGCGCCGACGCGCCTGGCGAGTGGCGCCAGGCCGCCGACGGCGAGGCTGTGCTGCCGATCCTGCGGACGCTGCCGGGCCAGGTGATCGGGCCGGGCCACAACTCGGTGGTGCGCGGCCCCGACAACCAGCAGCTGTTCTGCGTCTACCATCGCTGGTCGGGCGACCTGAGCGCGCGCGTGCTGGCGATCGACCGGCTCGACTGGGCTGGCGAGCGTATGCTGGTGCTTGGCCCCAGCACCGCGCCGCAGCCGGTGCCAAACTCGCCCTCCTTCGCCGACTTTTTCGATCAGCGGCGCGCCGGCGGGCTGGGCGCGGGCTGGGCGTGCGCGGGTGGAGCATGGGCGGCAGGCGGTGGCGAGGCCATCCAGAGCGACGCCGCGCCGCTGGCCGAGGCGACCTGCCGCGCCGCCGAGGCGATGTTCGTGGCCGAGCTGAGCCTGCGCGCGCTGCCAGACACTGGCGCGCCCGCTGCGCTCGAGGGCGCGCTGGGGATTGTGCTGGCGGCCGGCGGCGCGCCGTGGCTGCGCTTCGGGCTGCTGCCGCAGGCCGGCCACGCGCGGGTGTGGCGGCAGAACGGCGCCGCGCCACTTGAGATCGCCCTGCCGGCTGGCTTCGATTTTGCGGCCTACCACCTGGCGCGCGCCGAGCTGAACGGCGGCAGCGTGACGATCTCGCTCGACGGGCGCGCGCTGTATCGCGGCGCGGCGCCGCCTGGCGCGCCCTCCACGATCGGGCTGTATACCCAGGGCTGCGCTGCGGCCTTCGCCGGGTTCGCGCTGACGGCCGGCTGGGAGGATTGTTTCGAGGAGGAGGGAACCGAGCTTGCTGCGCTTGGCTGGCATGGCGCCGAGGGCGACGACGGCTGGAGCCTGCGCGAGCGGCAGCTCTGGTTCAGCGGCGCGCGGCCGCACGCTGCGCTCGCCAAAGGCCCGCTGCCGGCCGCGTACGAGCTGGTGGTCAACGCCAGGCTGGCCGGGCCGCTCGCGCCCGGCGGCGGCTACGGCTGCTACCCGGCCGCGCGCCCCGGCGATCTCGGGCCACTGCTGGCGATCGAGCAGGGCGCGGCGGGCTGGGTGCTCGCCGCCGGCGCGGAACGCCAGCTATTCGAGCTTCCGGGCTTCGACGCCGCCAGCCCCCAGCAGCTGCGCCTGCGCAAACGCGGCGACCGGCTGGAGATTTGGTGGGAGGCGCGGTGGCTTGGCGAGATCGCGGTGCCGGCGGAGGCCACGCAGGTTGGCCTGTACGCGCACCTCGCCGCAGCAGCGTTCGACATGGTGCGCGTGACCGCACTCTGACGCTGGCGCCCCGGCAATTCGCCAAGAGCTTGCCTGAAAAGCAGGGAGTGCAAGTGCGGCGCCCCTCGCGCACCCCTTGCCGGCCGCGATCAATCGACCGCGCAAAGCCTCCCGGAGAGACAACGTCCCTCCAAGCCACCCTTTTCAGGCAGCCAAGGATTCGCTGTTCCGGAACGGAGGGAATGGTAATGCACCGACAACGTCTCGATCTCGACGGCGTCTGGGAGTTCTTCCCCGACCCCGAGCGCACGCTGCGCCCGGCTACGCTCGCGAACCCGCGCGCGATCCAGGTGCCAGGCCCATGGCAGGCCCAGTTCGACGATATGCGCGATTACAGCGGCGTGGCCTGGTACCGGCGCCGCTTCGATATGCGGAGCTCCGAGCTGGCAGTGTTCAGCTCTCAGCTCGCCTCGGGGCACGAGCAGCCCAACGCTATTTTGCATTTCGGCGCGGTCGACTACCTGGCTACGGTGTGGCTGAACGGCCGCCAGCTGGGCGAGCACGAGGGCGGCTACCTGCCGTTCGAGCTCGACGCCAGCGCAGCGCTGCGCCTGGACGGGCCGAACGAGCTGGTGGTGCGCGTGATCGATCCGAACGACGACAGCGCGCGCTTCCCCGAGTACCCGTTTTCCGAGATTCCGCACGGCAAGCAGAGCTGGTATGGCCCGATCAGCGGGATCTGGCAGAGCGTGTACCTCGAAGCCCGCGCCGCCACGCACCTCGCCCAGCTCAAGGTCACGCCCGACGTGCCGGGGCGGCAGGCTGTGGTTCTGGCCCAGCTCAGCCGGCCAGCCGAGCGCGACCTGCTGCTGACGCTGAGCCTCACCGCGCCTGACGGCCAGGCCAGCCAGCACCAGCAGCGCATTGCGCGCGGCGAGAACAGCACCACGATCGCCATCCCGATCGAGAACCCCATCCTGTGGGATACGCGCTCGCCGCACCTGTACCGGCTGGAGGCGGCGCTGTTTGAGGATGGGACGAAGGACGAAGGGAAGAAGACGAATGAAATTGAGCTTTCGTCCTTCGTCTTCAGCCCTCCGTTCGACACACTGGCGACCAACTTCGGCATGCGCACGATCAGCACTTCGCCCAACGGCCACCTCATGCTGAACGACCGCATTCTGTACCTGCGCGGCGCGCTCGACCAGGATTACTACCCCGGCATGATCTACACGCCGTTCAGCGACGACGAGATCGACGACCAGTTCGCCAAGGCCAAGCACATGGGCCTGAACTGCCTGCGCACGCATATCAAGATCACCGACCCGCGCTACTACGACGCGGCCGACCGCATTGGCCTGCTGATCTGGACCGAGCTGCCCAACTGGGAGAACCTGACCGCCGGCGCGCGCACCCGCGCCAAGGCCACGATCGGCGGCATGGTCGAGCGCGACTGGAACCACCCCTCGATCATCATCTGGACGATCATCAACGAGGGCTGGGGCGTGGATCT
>NZ_JAXLWP010000043.1:0-48987 GCF_046328425.1 Kouleothrix sp. | reverse complement strand
GCCGCCCCCAAACCCTTACCAAGTGTACGTCATCAGGCGAATTGGTATTACTAGGCCATATACACCGGCAGATCCTGCACCAGGTAGCTGCCGCTGGCGTGCTTCACCGTGAATGTGAAGCGCGAGGTTTTGCCAAGCAGCACGAACAGCTTGCCGGAGTCGGCCAGAAACTCGACGGTGAACTGGAACTCGTCGGCGCTCACGGCCTTCTCGGCGACAATGCGCTTCAGGCGCAGGCACTGCAGGCCGTTTTGCTCGCAGCCATTGCGCAGCAGCGCGATGTGATCGCGCGCGGGCACGTCGGGGTTCCAGCCTGCGAGGATGTCGTACGAGCCGCCGTAGAGCCTGGCTGCGTCGGCGTAGCGGCCGGCGTACAGCGCGCCAAAGTAGGCCCGCAGGCCGTCGCGCGCCCGGTCGAGGCGCTGCACCACCGGCGGGTTGATCTTCAGCGACTCGCCGATCGCCTCGAGCGCCGGCCGCACGCTTTTCTCGCCAGCGGCTTTGTAGCCGTACACAAAGCCAAACACGCGGTAGTCCTGGTCGACGCGGCCGTTCTGGTGGTAGAGCGCGGCGCCCTTCGAGCCTTTGTCGGTGGTGAAGGTAAAGCCGGTTTCCCAGCGCGCGCCGGGCATGGCGATTGCGCCGGTGTTCTTCACGCTCTTGCTGTAGATCTGGCGCAGCGCGGCCTGCCCACGCTTTGCCAGCGCGTCGGCCGGCGTATCCGCGCCGGCGTCGAACGTGTCGATCGCGGCGACGGTGTGGCGATCCTTGCTGATGAAGATCGTGATCTCGGGCGTGAGCTGCTCGACGTGCAGCAGGTCGGCGGGGTACTGTACGCTCCACTCGCCGCTTGGCGCCGTGTAGGTTTTCAGCCGGGGCGCGGCGCCTACGTTGGGCGCATGCATGAAAATCGCAATTCCGGCGATTAATGTCAGTATCGCTGATATATAGTGTTTCACGGTTGTTCCTTGCACGAGCGATGTCCACAGTTGAACATACGCCTATAAAGACGAACAACCGGTGCTGGTTTTGCTACATCATTTGGCGGATTTATACCAAATCCGTCTGATCACTTCTTTTTTGGTATGCCCTGCCCGGCTTGGCTGGGTGCGGCATATTTGCCTGCGGCAGCGCGGTTTTTCCGCGCTCTGCGCGGAAAAACTGCATACGGGTCGAGCAGCGAGTACCGTGCTGCCGCAGGCCGAGCACGCCAACTGCGTAAGCCATAACTAAAAAGGAATTTCGGGGCAGCGTTGCCGCCCACGAAATTCCGCCATACAGCAAGTGATCAGCCGAATGAGGCTAGCGGCGATCGGCGGCCGCGCCGTGCAGAAACAGCTCGAGCAGAGCATCGATTGCCGTGTCGGGCGTGCGCGCGCCGCCGGCGGGCGTGGTGGTGAGAAACGGGTAGAGCATGCCCAGCAGCAGCCACGTGAGCGTGGGCGGGTCGGCCGGGCGCAGCTCGCCGCGCGCCATACCGCTGGCCAGCATCGCGGTGATCGGGCCGATAAATTGGGCCTGGTAGCGCTGGCCGAAGCCGGCGCGCGCCTCGGGGCCAAGGTGGGCGATCTCGTTGCCGGCGAGCCGCACGAGCGCGCGCTGGTCGGCTGGCTGCCCCGCCAGCCCGCGCACCAGCGCGCCAAGCTGCGCGCCGACATCGGGGCCGGCGCCGGCGGCCTGCCGCACAATCTGGCCGGTGGCGTCGAGCGCCCCGTGCATGATCGCCAGAAACAGATCCTGCTTGTCGTTGAAGTGGTAGTACAGGCCAGCCTTCGACACGCCCACCGCCTCGGCGATCTCGCGCATCGAGATGCCGTTATAGCCGTGCTCCATGAACAGGCGCGCACCTTCGGCGAGAATGCGCTCGCGCAGCGCAATATCAGAATTTGACATAATAAACCTCGAACTGACAGGCCGGCTGGTTCCAGCGGCAGGTTGGCCTGCGCTGCGACAGCGTCACACGTGCGAGCCCGCAGCCTGCGAGCTTGCTTCCGCGCCGGCAGCCTGCGCCCCAAGTGTCGCCAGCTCTTCGGCGCGGCCCTTGAGGCCAAGCGCGGCCAGCGTCAGCAGCAGCATCACCACGCCAATCAGGAAGAACGACGAAGTATAGCCCAGCACGCCGCCGCCGCGCGACGCCGCCACCGCGCCGGCGAGCGTGCCGCCGAGCAGCTGGCCCACGCTGGTGAAGATTGTCAGGATCGCCTGGGCCGAGGCGCGCTCGGACGCCGGGGCCTCGTTCAGCATGATATAGCGCAGCGCCGCGCCGAGCAACACCGAGAGGCCCAAGCCAAACAGCACCGCCGACACATAGAACAGCGCCAGGCTGGTAGCGAAAAAGCTCAACAGCAGCATCCCGAGCGTCACGAGCGCGCTGCCGAGCAGCACCACAACCCGCGAGCCCGAGCGATCGAGCATGCGGCCCGAGAGCGGCGAGCCAACCGCCATGGCCAGCACCACTGGCACCAGCATAAAGCTGGCCTGCGATTCGCTGACACCAAACGCGGCCACCACCAGCGCCGGCACGAACACCACTGCGGCCTCGGCCAGCCCGGCGCCGGCCGCAAGCGCGGCGGTAAGCGAGATCTGGCGCCGGCCAAACAGGCTGGTGCGCAGGATCGGGTCGGCCGCGCGGCGCTCGAGCAGCCACAGCACCGGCACCAGCACGATCGCGGCGGCCAGGAATGGCCACACCCGCAGCGAGGCCAGGCTCTGGCCGATATTGGCGGTGTCGAGCTGGTTGAGCCCGTAGGCCAGCGCCGTCAGCAGTGCGCCCAGCACGGCCATGCCTAGCCAGTCGAACGAGGGCTGCGTGGCCGGGCGCGACGACGGCAGCAGCCGCAAGCCCAGGCCGATCACCAGCGCGGCCAGCGGCAGGTTGATGATGAACAGCCAGGGCCAGCCAAAGATCAGCAGCACGCCGCCGATGATCGGGCCGATCAGAAAGGCGATGCCGAACACCGCGCCGATCAGGCCGAGCGCGCTGCCGCGCTTTTCGGGCGGGAAGGTGTCGCCGATCACCGCGCTGGCGACGGGGAAGATACCGCCGGCGCCGAGGCCCTGGATGGCGCGCCCGGCCAGCAGCACGCCGAAGCCGGGCGAGATCGCCACCAGCAGCGAGCCAAACGCGAACAGCGCCACGTCGAGCACGTAGATCGCGCGGCGGCCGAAGAGATCCGAAAGTTTGGCCATTAGCGGCGTGCCGATCAGGTTGAAGAGCACGTAGATGGTGAAGATCCACGCCGCCGCGCGGTCGTCGACGCCGAAGGCCGCGCGGATCGCCGGCAGCGCCGGGCCGACGATTGCGATGTCGAGCGCGGCCATGAGTACGCCAATAAACAGCAACCCGAGCAGCCGGTTGCGGGTTTGTGTCTCCGCCTGTGTCATGATTCTGTCCTCTCACCAGTAAGTTACTTACCGGTCGGTAAGTTAGTGTGATGATACTGCGACTGCGGCGATTTGTCAACACTGGTTTTTGGCGGCCGACGGCCATACTCGTGGCCGGCAGCCGCCAGAAGAGGGAACGTTTCGGAGGCTACGCCTCCCCGAGGTCCACGCGGCCCTACTCGGGTGCGCTGGCGAGGTAGGGCTCGACGGCGCGCGCGAGCCGGCGCGAGTCGCGGTTGGCCTCGTAGAGGTGGCCGCGCAGGCTGTGGGTGAAGCCGATGAAGTACAGGCCGGGGAAGCTGGTGGGCTGGCCCGATTCAAAAGCCGGGAAGTTGCCGTCCTCAAGCGCGCCCGGCAGGCTAAGCAGCTGGCCGAGGCCGCTGCGAAACCCCGTGGCGGCGACGATCGCGTCGAACTGCTCGGCGCGGCCATCGGCGTATACCACGCTGCCGGCGGCGAGCCGCGCGACATTGGGGCGGGGCTGCACGAGCCCGCGCCGCACCGCGCCCACAAAGCCGACGTCGATCACCGGGACGTGGCGGGCGGTGTAGGGCCACCACGCCGGCCGCGCCAGCCCGATCCGCGTCAGGTCGCCCAGCGCCAGCCGCGTCACCGCGCGCGCCAATGCGTCGGCCAGGCGCGCGGGCAGGCGCGCCAGCAGCAGCCCCGAGCGCTGCGCCGGCATGCCAAACGGGTCGCGCGCGACGATCGGCGGCTGTGTGCGGATGCTGATCGCCACAAACGCCGCGCCGTGCTCGGCCAGGTCGGTGGCGATCTCGGCGCCGCTGTTGCCGATGCCCACCACCAGCACGCGCTGCCCGGCGTACGGCCCGGCGTTGCGGTACTCCGACGAATGGCGCACCGCGCCGCCAAACTCGGCGCGGCCAGGCCAATTGGGCACGATCGGCTGGTTGTACTGGCCGCTGGCGATGATCACCACGCGGCTGCGGAACATGCCGATGTCGGTTTCGACCAGCCAGGTGCGCCCGGCATCGCCCGCAGGCCGCACCTGGCGCACCGCGCAGCCGCCGACGACCTTCAGCCCAAAGTGGCGCGCGTAGCTCTGCAGGTAGGCGGCGTACTGATCCTTCGACGGGTACTTCGGGTAGCTCCTGGGCAGCGGGTAGTGCGCCAGGCTCGAATACACCGTGTGCAGGTGCAGGCGGTCGTAGCGCTCGGCCCACACATCGCCGACGCGCGGCCGGCGGTCGAGGATGAGCGGGCTGAGCTTGCGCTGGCGCAGCGCCCCGGCGGCCGAGAGGCCAGCCGCGCCGCCGCCGACGATCAGGATGTCGAGATCAGGCATAGGCTTGAGAGAGAGTGATGATCCATAGCTTGCGTAGTATACACCACGCCAGCGCGACTGTGACAAAAACGTCAGGTCGGGCTGCGCGCCGCACGCTACAATACAGCTAGCGCCCGCACGCTAGTGTTTTCAATCGCACAATGTACGCGGTTCTTTTCGTGTATGGGCCTGGTTCAAAGTACCTTGTGCCAATCGGGGATGTGAGGACGCCATGATCCGAGCACTCGGCTACTGCTGCCTCCTGGTCGCCCTCGCGGCCGCGCTAGGCCTGCCGCCCGGCCGCGCCGCGCTCGCGGCCCCGCAGTCGATCTACGACGACGCGCTCGCCGCCGGCTGGGACAACTACTCGTGGGCCACGGTGAACTTGCAGGCCGGCGCGCCGGTTCACGGCGGCACAAAAAGCATCGCGGTGACGTACGGCGCCTGGGAGGGGCTGTACCTGCACCACCCCGGCGTCGCGACCGCAGGCTTCAGCAAGCTGAGCTTCTTCATCCACGGCGGCAGCGCGGGCGGCCAGAAGCTGAACCTGTTCGCCACGCGCGCCAGCGACGCCGCCAACAGCCACGGCCCCACTGTCGCCGTGCCGCCGCCGGCCGCCAATGGCTGGAGCCAGGTGCAGATCGCGCTCAGCAGCCTGGGCGCCGACAACACCACGATCACCGGGCTGACCTGGCAGGACGCGACCGGCGGCGCACAGCCGACGCTGTACATCGACGATATTGCGCTGGCGAGCGACGAAAGCCCCGACGCCCCGGCGCTGGCCGATGCCGTGCTGCTGCCGCGCGCCGCGCACGCCGATGGCGCGACTGCGGTGGTGCTGCGCGTGAAAGCCACCGACCCGCAGGGCGCCGCCGACATCGCCGCCGTAACCGTCGACGCCACAGCGCTGGGCCGCGGCACGCTCGCGCTGCACGACGACGGGCGCAGCAACGACGGCGCACCCGGCGACGGCGTGTATGGCCTGGCGTTCACGATCGCGCCGGGCACGGCCACCGGCGAGCTTCAGCTGCTGGCAAGCGCGCGCGACCAGGCCGGCCACACCAGCAGCCTGCCGCTTGGCGCCTTCGACGTGCTGGCCGCGCCGGGCGGCGGTATCCCCGCAAGCCTGCCGCAGCGGCTCGGCTGGGGAAGCAACGAGTGGAGCGAGACGCCCGGCCAGGACTGGCAGGTGAACAGCGGCGTGCCGTGGAGCTACGTGTACCAGTACATCACCTATGAGTGGTACAGCGACCCCGGCCACTGGGGCGGGAATTTCGTCGGCCGGTTTGTGCAGCAGGCCTGGGGCAAAGGCTACATCCCGGTGATCTCGGCCTACCTCATCCTGGGCACGCCGCCGGCCTGCGGCGAAAGCCCGAGCTGCTACGCCCAGAAGCTGCAGAACGCCAGCGCGGTGAGCGGCTACCTCGGCGCGCTGCAGCTGGCCGCCACCGAGGCGAAAGGCAACAAGCCGGTGATCTTTCATATCGACCCTGACTTCTACGGCTTTATGCAGCAGTACAAGTACAGCAGGAATGCCGCCAACCCCAACGACCCCAGCTCGTACCCGGTGGCGCTGAACGTGCCGGGCTACGCGAACAACCTGGCCGGCTTTGGCAAGCGCGTGGTCGACATAATTCACCAGACCGCGCCAAACGCGCTGGTGGGCCTGCAGGCCAGCAAGTGGTCGACGAACGCCGACCCGAATGGCGTGAGCGCTGCGGCGGTGCCGGGCATGGCCCAGAGCACTGCGGCCTTCCTCGCGGCGATGGGCGGCGACAAAGCCGACCTGCTCTTTGTCGAGTGGAGCGACCGCGACGCGGGCAGCGGGCTGCGGCCGTGGTGGGACGACACCAACCGCATCCTGCCGCGCCCGGCCCGCGCGGTGCTGTGGGAGAACGCGCTCTCGGCGGCGGCGGGCAAGCGGCTGGTCCTGTGGCAGGTGCCGGCCGGAAACATGAGCCTGAATAACACGCCGCAGCACTACCAGGACAACCGCGCGGCCTATCTGTTCAGCCACCCGCGCGACGCCTTCGACTCGGGCGTGATCGCGGTGCTGTTTGGCGGCGGCGACAGCAACCAGACCGCGCCCTCGACCGACGGCGGCTTTATTGCGGCGCAGGGCCAGATCGCCTACGCCGCGCCGCCCGCGCCCAGCGGGCTCGCGCTGGTGGGCCAGAGCGGCGCGGCGGCGACGCTGCGCTGGGACGAGGTGGATGTGCCCGACCTGTGGGGCTACCGGCTGCGCTACCAGCTCGGCGGCGGGTCGGCCGAGACGATCGACCTGAGCCGGGCCAACAGCGCCACGCTGCTGCTGCCGTTTGCGGGCAGCTGGAGCATCAGCGTCGCGGCGATCGACGCGATGGGCAACGTGGGCGCGTTCTCGGCGGCGGTAGGCACCACCGCCAGCCAGGGCGCGCAGCGGGTGCTGCTGCCGATCGCACGGCGGCCGTAGCGCGCGCCATTTGGCGAGCGCCGCAGCGGTGACTGCGACGCTCGCCAAACCGTGAGAGTGAGGGGCGGGCTATTGTGCGCGGCGGAGGCCCAGCACGCGGCCCACCGGCACCGTGAACAGCAGCCCGCTGTCGGCGGCATCGAAATCGCCGACGACGCGCTGCGCTGCGGCGACGAGCGCATCGACCTGGGCATCGTCGGCGACGGTGAACAGAGTGCGGTGATCCGGGTCGGCCTGCTCGAGCAGGTCGCGCAGCGAAGGAAACAGCGGCGTGTCGTCGCGCGTCCAGCCGCCGCTCAGGCGAGCCATGCCGGTGCTGTCGATGATCGTGACGCCACGCGCGCCGGCGTCGGTCCAGGCATTGATCAGCGGCTCCAGCTGGGTGGCGTCGGTCAGCACCATGACGATGACCTGTGGCATATACACCTCGGGTTCGCGGCCAGCGCGGATGCGGCGGGGGCATGCGCGCCAGGCGCTCGATGCCGGCACGCGCCGGTTTTCTTCTACACAAAGGCGAGCTGCGCGGCCGGGCTACTCGGCCGGCGTTGGCGCGGCGGGCTGGGCCGCGTCGGCGGCCTGCGGCGCGCGGAAGGCCAGGCGCAGCAGCAGCGGCGTGGCCAGCGTGGTCACAAGCACCATCACCACCGTCACCGCGAACAGCTCCTCGTTGATGATCCGGTTGCTGATGCCGACCGACGCCGCGATCAGGCCGACCTCGCCGCGCGAGATCATGCCAATGCCGATCTGGATGGCCTCGCGGTTGGTTGCCCCGCCGAGGCGCGCGCCCAGCCCGCTGCCGAGCAGCTTCGAGATCACTGCCACGGCGCACACCGCCAGCGTGAACCAGATCAGCTGCGCGCCAAGCAGCCGCGCGTCGGTGCGCAGCCCGATGCTGGCGAAGAAGATTGGCACAAAGAACGCGTAGGCCATCTGGCCGACGCCGCGCTCGATCTCGTGGCGGTAGCGCGTGCGCGCGAACAGCACCCCGGCCAGAAACGCGCCGGTGATCGCCGCCACCGCACCCACCACCTCGGCCGACCACGCCATCAGCAGCGTGATCAGCAGCGCGGTTGTGAGGATCGGCTGGCTGATCGGCCAGCGCGCGGCCAGGCGCAGCGCGCGCGGGATGATCCAGCCGCCCAGCAGCGTGGCGCCCACCAGGAACAGCGCCATGCGCGCGACGATCAGCAGCACCCCGGCCAGGCTGCCGGCGCCGCTGGCGAGCGCCACGAACAGCGAGAGGATCAAGATCACCAGCACGTCGTCGATCACCGCCGCGCCCAGCAGCGCCAGCCCGACCCGCGAGCGCAGCTTGCCAAGCTCAAGCAGCGTCTGCGCCGAGATGCTGACGCTGGTGGCGGTGAGCAGCACGCCGACGAACAGCGAGCCGACGAGGCTGTAGCCAAAGGCTAGCCCCACGGCAAGCCCCAGCAGCAGCGGCGCTGCCACCCCCAACACGCCGGCCAGCAGCGCGAGCTTGCCCGACTTGCGCATTTCGTCGAGGTCGATCTCGAGGCCGGCCACAAACATCAGCAAAACGACGCCGATCTCGGCTAGCTCGGTGATCGTGTCGTGCAGGTGGGTGTTGGTGAAGAACGGCCAGGCGAACATGTTCAGCATAGTTGGGCCGAGCAGCAGCCCGGCCAGCAGCTCGCCCAGCACGGCGGGCTGCCCCAGCCGGGTGCTGAGCAGCCCGGCCAGCTTCGCGCTGGCAATGATAATCACAAGCGCTAGAATAAGCTGCAGAAATGGCGTCATCTCACCTCCTCCGTGCGCTTCAAACCTCAGAAGCTGCCTGAAAAGGGTGGTTTGAAGGGATTTCGTCGCTCCAAATATCACTCTTTCTGCGGGTAGGCCACATTCGTGGCCGCCACCCGCCAGAAGGGAAGTGCGAGGCATAGCCTCGCGCACCCCTTTTCAAACAGGCTCTCAGTATTTTGTCGATGGCTCTGCTCTGCCGAAGGCTGAGCACGCCAACCGCGTAAGACCTCGTTTTAATCGAGAACGTGTACCGGCTGCCACGAGTATAGCATGGCGCAGGTGGAAATGGGCCGCCGAAAAGTAAAATCGGGGTAAAATCGGCCGGAGCGGCGGTGGCGTCAGCCCAGGCCGGCCTCGCGCGCGCGCACGATCGCGTGGGCGCGATCGGCTACCTGGAGCTTGGCGAAGATATTCGAGACATAGTTGCGCACGGTGCTGCCGCTGAGCACCAGCCGCGCGGCGATCTCGGCGTTGCTGTGGCCTTGGGCGATCAGCCCGAGGATCTCGCGCTCGCGGTCGGTCAGCTCGGGGAACGCCTGTGGCGGCGCGGCCGGGCGCGGCGCAGCGAAGAACTCGATCAGCCGGGTGGCGATGGTCGGGCTGAAGATCGCCTCGCCCCGGCCGATCGCGCGAATGGCGCGCAGGATGTCGTCCTTGTGCGCGTCTTTCAGCACAAAGCCGCGCGCGCCGGCGCGCATGGCCGCGAACACCGCCGCGTCGTCGTCGGCCATGGTGACGATCAGCACGCGGATGCTCGGGCTGGTGTGCAGGATGGCGCGCGTGGCCTCGATGCCGCCCACGCCGGGCATGCGCACGTCCATCAGCACGATGTCGGGCTGCAGCTGCTCGGCCAGCGCAATCGCCTCGGCGCCATTGGCGGCCTCGCCCAGCACCGCGAAGCCGGGGTTGGCCTGCAGTAGCGCGGCGATGCCATGGCGAAACAGCGGGTGGTCGTCGGCGATCAGCACGCGTAGTGTTTCCATTGTTGAAATACCCCCGTCACTCCAACGACCTTGCCCGCCTGCAGCGCTCATCGCAGGCCGTGGCGGATCGCCAGCACCGCCGCCTGCGTGCGATCCTCGACATCGAGCTTGGCCAGCAGCGCGCTGACGTGGTTGCGCACCGTCCCGGCCGACAGCGAAAGCGCGCCAGCGATCGCCGCATTGTTGTAGCCGCGCGCGATCAGCTGCAGAATGGCAAGCTCGCGCTCGGAAAGGCGCCCGAGCACTGCCGACTCGGGCTGCGGCACTTTGCCCGCGACATGCTCGAACAGCCGCCCGGCCACCGCCGAGTCGACGTATGTTCGCCCGGCGACGGTGCCGCGCACCGCGCGGATCAGCTCTGCGCGAGGCGTGTCTTTGAGCAGGTAGCCCGCGGCGCCGGCCTGAATGGCATCGAACAGCCAGGCGTCGTCGTCGAATGTCGTGAGGACGAGTACCTGCGTCTCGGGCAGGCGGCTGCGGATCTGGCGGGTCGCGTCGACGCCATTGCAGCCGGGCATTTTCAGATCCATCAGCACCAGGTCGGGCCGCAGCCGGAGCGCCATCTCGACGGCCTCGTAGCCGTCCTGGGCTAGCCCGACCACGGTGATCCCCTGCTCCATGCCGAGCAGCAGCGCCAGCCCGTCGCGCGTGATGTCTTGGTCATCGCAGATGAGCACGTGCATCGCTCCTCCACACGTTGGGTATGATCAGGCGAAGCATCGTGCCGCCGGGCGAGCTGACAATGCTAAGTTCGCCGCCAAGGCTTGCGGCTCGCTCGCGCAGGCCGCGCAGCCCGTACCGATCCGGGTGCGGCGCGTGCGGGTCGAAGCCCTGGCCATCGTCGCGGACAAGCAGCTCGAGCCGCTGGCTATCGGCTTGCAGCTGTACCCACAGCGTCGTAGCAGCGGCGTGGCGGGCGGCGTTCGCCAGCGCCTCCTGCGCCGTCCGGTAGACGCACTGCTCGATCGGCTCGGGTAGCGCCTGCGTCTCTGGCGCCAGGGCAAGCTCAAGGCGCAGGTTCGCGCGCGCCGCGCTTACGCTCGCGAGCTGGTGTAGCGCGGCCAGTAGGCCGTGCTGCTCGACCGGGCCGGCCCGCAGCGCGCGCAGCGCCCGCCGCGTTTCCTGCAGGCCGCCGCGCACGATCAGCTGAGCCTGCTGCACGATCGCGCGCGCTCGCGGCGGATCGTGCTCCCAGCACGCGTCAGCGCCCTCGAGCTGGATGCTCAGGCCGCTCAGCGTGTGGGCCAGGGTGTCGTGCAGCTCGCGGGCGATCCGGCCGCGCTCCTGGCTCGCGCCTAGCTGCTCGCGCATCTCGGCCAGGAGGCGCAGCTGGCGGTTAGCGTGCTCAAGCTCGGCCTGCTGCGCCTGCAGCTGCCGCATCAGCAGCGCCACCGAGCCGCCAACCGCGAGGAAGCTGGTGGTCTGGATGGCGGCGACCACGATCGTCGGCCCCATTGCCGGCGACAGGGCAGAGCCTAGGAGCAGCAGCGGCGCGCACGAGAGCAATGCCGTGGCCAGGCTGAACACGACTACCTGCGGCCAGCCATAGCGCCAGGCTACCAGCACCAGCGCAAGCATCAGCACCGGCAGGCCGCGCAGCGCCAGCCCCTCGGCGCCGGACTGCAGCGATCCGGCCGCGCTGGGCAGCGCGGCCAGCACGGCCACGCCGACGATCCCGCCGATGCAGAGCGGCAAAGCGTCGGAGGTCGGGCCACGGCGCCGCGCCGCGCCGGCGAAGGCCAGCAGCGCGGCCGCCCCGAGCACGTGCACCAGGTAGAAGGCCGGCGTGGGCATGCCTTCGGGTAGCAGCACGCTGTCGATCAGCGCGAGCGACAGCACGTAGGCCATCCACGCCAGCGCAATGCTTCGCAGCAGGCGCCTCTCCCATCCAGGTGCGCCAGCTCGTGGCGCGGCCAGTGTGTCGGTTGGCGAAACAGTGTCCATACCTGCCATTATAGTAAGTTTTCGGCTTGTGCTCCAATGACGCGCGTCATCCGCAGGGATGACATATGTCACGCGATGTGCGCGCGTATCGTGACCGCAGTGACTGTTCTGGCAAATGCGCGCTGGCTACACTAGCAACAAACGAGCTTGCTGCGAACGGGGCGCCTCACGCGAAGCGCCGGCAGCCGAGCGGAAGGACAGGTGTGAGATGGAAGCGCGCGGCCGTAACACAAGGGTGTTGTACATCATCGCAATCGGCCTCCTCATCGTGTTGTTCAGCGTGTCGATCTGGTTGAGCGTCTCTGATCCGCAGGGGACGATCGACGAGTACCATAAGCTGAGCTTCCCTGACTGGCTGTTGATCCCGCAGGCGAGCGCCAAGCTGCTTGGGCTGATTGGCGTCGTACAGAGGCGCTCGCGAACGATCAAGGATTTCGCGTACGCCGGGTTTCTCTACAACTTGCTGCTCGCATTTGGCGCGCATGTTGCCACGCGCGACCCCCAGGTGCTGCTGGCGCTCTTTGGGTTGGCGATCTGGGTGTTTGCCTTTGCGATGGATCGGCTGTATCAGCGCAAGCCACAGCCGGGGGTGGCTGCGCTGTAAGCACTGCCTCGGTTCGCGCGAGCGCGCCTGTGGCTTCACAGCGCGGCGATCGGCAGGCGCGCCCGCACGCGCGTGCCGCCCTGCGCGGCCGGCTCGATCAGGCAGGTGCCGCCCAGCTCGGCGGCGCGCTCGCGCATCGAGAGCATGCCCACGCCGGCGCGCGCCGCGCCGATGCCCACGCCGTCGTCGGCCACCTCGACCAGCAGCGCGCCGGCATCGGCGGCGAGGCGCACTGTGCAGGTGCGCGCGTGGGCGTGGCGCAGCACATTCGCCAGCGCCTCGGCCACGATCCGGTAGGCGGCCACCTCGACGGCGGCCGGCAGCGCCAGCGCCTCGGCGGGTGCTTCGATGGCGATCGCCGGGCCGCCGCCGTGGCTGTAGCGCTCGGCCTGCTCGCGGATGGCGCCAACCAGCCCAAGCTCGTCGAGCGCGGGCGGGCGCAGCGCGTACACCAGACGGCGCACTTCGCCCACGGTGGCGCGAATGTGCTCCTGCAGCTCGTTGGCCAGCGCGGCGGCCGTGGCCGGGTCGGCGCCGATCGTGTCGGCGACTGCGCCGGCGCTGAGCGCCAGCCCGGCCAGGGTTGGCCCTAGGTCGTCGTGCAAGTCGCGGCGCAGGCGGCGGCGCTCTTCCTCGCGCGCCAGCACCAGCCGCTCGCGCGAGCGCTGCAGATCTTCGGCCAGGCGCTGGCGCTCGGCAGCCATGCGCGCGGCGCTGGCGGCGGCGGCCAGCTGCTGCGCCAGGCTGCCGAGCAGCCGCGTGTCGGCGGCGCCGAAGCCCTCGCCGGGCGCGCGCGGCGCCACCACTAGCTGGCCGATCGTCTCGCCGCCGTAGATTAGCGGCAGGCGCAGCGTGCCGGGCGCGAGCGCGCCCACCGACGCGGCAACCACCGAGCGCCCGGCCTGGTCGAGCATGATCGCCGCGTAGGGCAGCTTCAGCGCGCGCGCCAGGCTTTCGACAATCGCCGGCAGCAGCTCTTCTGGCGCGACGGCCGCCTCGAGCGCGGCGCCGAGCCGCCCAAGCACGACGTACGGGTCGTCGCGCTCGCCATAGATCAGCCGGTTCACGCCGCGCTGCAGGCGCTCGCGCAGCGGCTGAAACAGCACCGCTACCAGCCCGGTCGCGGCCGTGGCGATCAGCAGATTGCCGCTGGCCTGGAACAGCGCGCCAAGCGCGCCGATCGCCAGCACGTAGATCGCGATCACGCACGCGGTGAGCAGCGCGTACACCAGCGTGCGGTTCAGCAGAATGCTGATGCCCCACAGCCGGTAGCGCAGGATCGCCAGGCCGATCGAGAGCGGGACGAGCAGCAGCGCCAGGTACACGGCCAGCGCGCTCGCCAGCCCGGCCAGAATGCCGCGCGTCGCGCCTAGCGCAGCCAGGACCTGCGCCGCGCTCAGCACGGCGATCGCCAGGCCCACGCCTAGCACCACCCAGCGGGTCTGCTCGCGCGCGGCCGGCCCCGAGGCGGCGCGGTAGCGGTAGATCTGCGCACCAATGCCCAGGCCCAGCAGCACCAGCGCATTCGCGCCCTCGAACGGCCTGAGCCACGCCAGCGCCGGCACGAGCGCCGCAGCCAGACCGATCAGGCCGAGCGCCAGCGCGGCAAAGCGCGACCAGCCAGGCACAAACCGGCCGTCGGGGAACAGCAGCACGAACAGAAACAGCGACGCCGCGCCGAGCAGCCTGATCGCGTCCACCGGCAGGCGCCAGGGCGGCGGCGGGCGGATGCCGCCGAGAAAGAGCGACGCGCTGAACACCGCCACAAACAGCCCGATCAGCAGCGCGGCGCCGTCGTCGGAGCGCCGCCAGAAGATCAGCCCGGCTACCGCGAAGCTCACCGCGACGAACAGGCACTCCAGCGCCACAAACGCTGCGGCCACAAACCCGACCGAGAGGCCCAGCGCCGCGATTTGCCGTGCGCCCTCGGGGGTGAGATCGCTGGCGTCGCAGGCTGGGCCGGCGCACACGGCCACGTATTTGGCGTAGGCATCGGGCAGGGTAGCGACAAACACCGCCAGCGCCAGCAGCGCGATCGCGAGCCACGCCGCGCGCGCCGCGACGCGCCAGCCGCCACGGAGCTGCCACCGTGCGGCTGGCGCGCGCTGTTCCTCTAATGGCGCGCCGATCGGCTCGCCCGCCATATCGACCTCGCGTGAGTGCGGTTTGCTCTTTACTCTACCACGGCCGCGGGGCTTTGGCGAGCGCCGGTGTAGCCCAGCCGGCCGCGCGTGGCCAGCACAATCGCCAGCGCGGCGGCGAAGTACAGCCCGAACATCAGCAGCTGGAACTCGCTCGCGAAGCTCGCAGGCAGCGGGGTGGGCAGCAGCGCGCTGAAGAAATTGCCGGTGGCATTGCTGGCGGCATGGAGCAGGATGGCGATCAGAATGCTGCCGCTGGCATTGTTGAACACCCACGCCCAGATCACCGTCAGCAGCACGATGAACAGCGTGTTGCTGGCCACGTGGCCGATGCTGAACGGCCCCATCGCGGCCGGGCCGCTGACAAATGTGTACACCGGCAGGTGCCAGAGCCCGTGCAGCACGCCAAGCATCAGCGTGCCGGCCAGCGGGCCATAGCGCGCCTGCAGGCGCGGCAGCGCGAAACCGCGCCAGCCCGGCTCCTCGAGCAGCGCCGGGAAGATGATCATCATCAGCAGCGCCGGCAGGTAGCTGCTGAGCAGCAGCGGCCACTGCGCGAGCATGGCCAGCAGCGGCCCGGCGCCCAGCAGCGCGCCGGCGGCCACCAGGTGCAGCGCAATATAGCCGAAGAGCGCGATTGCGTACCACTGCGGGCCGACGCGCCACTGCACATAGCGGCGCAGCAGCCGGCCCACGCCGGCGCGCCCCTCGGCCGCCGCAGTCACGGCGAACGCGCCGCCGGTTGGCCCGAGCAGCGTGCTGCCGATGAACAGCACGACGAACAGCCCGTCGGAGATGCCGAATGGCAGGATGCCAAGCCCATTGCGCGAGAGCACCACCGGCAGCAGGGCCAGCCACACGACGCCGAACGCGATCAGAAAATAGGCCAGCAGCGGGTGCGCGGCCATCCAGCGCCGTGGCGCGATCCCAGCGGCGCGCGGCGCCACGGTTGCGATCGTTGACATTGTCGTTCCTTTCCCGGCGGGTGCGCCCGCCTGGTTAATACCAACTCCGTTTGATTACTTGTGTTTTCTTGTGCGGCCCCGGCTTTGCCGGGCGCCGCACAAAGAAATTTGGGGGGGCGGCCCCGCCCCCCCCGAACCCCCACCATAATCCAAGCAATCAGCCGGATTTGGTATAAGCGGCCACTCACAGGCCTTTCGCGGTAGGCGTTTTTGCCTTCGGCAGAAAGGCCACGAACCGTATCGCGGGCGACCGCCTACGTCCGGTTCCTACGAGCCACGCGGCCTAGCGCGTAGCTCGCTTTGTTTGTGCCGCTAGCATACCAGCCGGGATGTCATACGCGCATGGGATCGCTGTCACGATCGCCGTACTCCTTTTGGCCGAGCCTTTGCCGCCTGCGCTACTCGGGTGGGCACTCCGGCGGCGCGGCGACGCCTGGCGCGCGCCAGGTCCAGCGCGCGTTGGCGAGGTAGTTCCAGGCCATAGCGCCGGCCACCGCCAGCACATTTGCCGCCAGCAGCGGCAGCTGGGCGTAGCCGGTGAGCGCGCCAAGCAGCAGCGCGGTGATCAGCATGCCGCCCAGCGCCACGCTGTTGAAGCGCAGCAGCCGCGCCCATATGCCCGGCGCGCCCGCCCCGGCGAACGTCCAGCGGTCGTTCAGCACGAAATTGCTGAGGATCGCCGTCTCGGTGGCCGGGATGCTGGCCAGCGGCGCCGGCCAGCCCAGGCTGTGTACGCACAGCCACAGCACCGCGCTGTTCACCAGCAGGCCGCTCAGGCCCACCAGCCCGAAGCGCATCACGCGCTCGAAGCGCCGCAGTGGCGCGAGCGCCGCGCTTATTGTTTGTATCTGCATATCGTTTGTTGCCCACGCCGCCCCGCCGCCGCGCCACGCGCAGCCGCCGGAGCGCAATCAAAGAACTATCGCTACGAGCAAGTGCTATGCCCGCATGCCGGCTGCACGCCGCCGCTGTGGTATGATTGCGCGACACGCCAACGAAAGCGAGGCCACCGTGCAGATCACCCGCGTTCGCTGCTACCGGCCGCAGCGCCCCAACCCGACCTTCAACCAGGCCGATATGGTCGTCACCGTCGAGACCGACGCCGGCATCACCGGCGTGGGCGAGGGTGGCTCGCCCGAGATGCTGGCGCAGTGCGCGGCCATGCTGATTGGCGAGGATCCTGGCCGCATCCAGCACCTCTGGCAGCTGATGTACCGCGGCTTCTTCTACCCGCCCGGCCGCGAGAAGCTGCACGCGCTCGGCGCGCTCGACCTGGCGCTGTGGGATATTCAGGGCAAGCGCTTCGGCGCGCCGGTGTACGAGCTGCTCGGCGGCCCGACGCGCGACTACGTCGAGTGCTACTCGACCGGCTACCCCTGGCAGGGCTCGCTGGCCGCTACCGCGCGCGCTTGCGTGGAAGCCGGCTTTCGCGCCTTCCGCACCGCCGTGGCCGACCCGCCCTCCGGCGTCTTCGACGCGCGGCGCATGGTCGAGAAAACCGCCGCGAACTGCCGCGAGGTGCGCCAGGGTGTCGGCCCCGATGGCGACTGGTCGATCGATTTCCACACCCGGCTCGACCTGGCCGACGCGGTGCGGCTGTGCGAGCTGATCGGCGAGCTTGGGCCGCTGTTCGTCGAGGACCCGCTGCGCTCGGAGAACCCGGGCGCGCTGGCGATGCTGCGCCAGCAGACGCGCCTGCCGATCGCCGTCGGCGAGCAGTTCGGCGACCGCTGGGAGATCAACGAGCTGATCGAGCACCACCTGATCGACTACACCCGCGTGACGCTGCCGAATGTCGGCGGCATCACCGAGTGGCAGAAGATCGCCGCGATCTGCGAGACGCACTACCTCGGCATGATCCCGCACTTCACCGGCCCGATCGCGCTCGCCGCGCTGGTGCACGTGCTGTGCGCCCAGCCGGCGCCCGCGCTGATGGAGGTGGTGGGCGCCGGCCCGCAGCCGCCGCCGCACCTGCCGCAGGGCTGCGACTTCCGCGACGGCAAGCTGTGGCCCAGCCGCCGGCCCGGCCTCGGCGTCGAGTTCGACCCGGCCGGCGCCACGCTGGTGGCCGAGGTCGACGCCCACAGCGCGCCCATCCCGCTGCTGCGCCGCCCCGACGGCTCGTACACAAACTGGTGATGGTACTTGTTCATCTTCTGTGTCCATTTTCCGCGCTCCGCGCGGAAAATGGACACGATACGGAGCATAGTACCGCTCTGCCGAAGGCCGAGGGCGCCAACTGCTCAGCGCAACGATTTCATAGAGTGGACAGGGAGAGATGATCATGACAACTGAAACATCGCCGGGGCAGAGTCATAAATACACCAACCGCCTAATCGATGCCACCAGCCCATACTTGGTTCAGCACGCGCACAACCCGGTCGATTGGTACCCTTGGGGCGAGGAAGCGCTGGCAAAAGCCCGCGCCGAAGACAAGCCGATCTTGCTCAGCGTCGGCTACGCGGCCTGCCATTGGTGCCATGTCATGGAGCGCGAGTCATTCGAGGACGAGGCGACCGCCCGGATCATGAACGAGCACTTTGTGAGCGTGAAGGTCGACCGCGAGGAGCGCCCGGATATCGACAATATCTACATGACCGCGGTGCAGGCCATGACCGGCGGCGGCGGCTGGCCGATGACGGTGTTTCTCACGCCCGAGGGCGTGCCGTTCTATGGCGGCACCTACTTCCCGCCCGAGCCGCGCCAGCGCATGCCCTCGTTCTCGCAGGTGCTGCTGGGCATCGCCGACGCCTACGCCAACCGCCGCGACGAGCTGCTGCGCGCCGGAACCGAGCTGCTTGAGCATATGCGCCAGGCCAGCGCCAGCCGCCTGGCCGACGGCCAGCTCAGCCCCGAGCTGCTCGACGACGCCTACGCGACGCTGCACGGCCAGTTCGACCAAACCTACGGCGGCTTTGGGCGCGCGCCCAAGTTCCCCCAGCCCACCACCCTGGAGTTCCTGCTGCGCTACGCCAGGCGCACCGGCGCGCAGCTCGCCTGGGAGATGCTGCACACAACGCTCCGCGCCATGGCCGAGGGCGGCATGTACGACCAGCTCGGCGGCGGCTTCCACCGCTACAGCGTCGACGAGCAGTGGCTGGTGCCGCACTTCGAGAAGATGCTCTACGACAACGCGCTGCTGGCGCGCGTGTACACCGAGATGTTCCAGGCCACCGGCGAGCCGTTCTACCGCCGCATCGCCGAAGCAACGCTCGACTACATCGCGCGCGAGCTGCGACACCCCGACGGCGGCTTCTACTCGACGCAGGACGCCGACTCGCTTGTGCCCGAGCTGGGCCACAAGGAAGAGGGCGCGTTTTTCGTGTGGACGCCCGACGAGCTGCGCGAGGTGCTGGGCGCCGACGCGCTGCTGTTCGGCCAGGTGTTCGGCGTGACGGCGCGCGGCAACTTCGAGGGCAAGAACATCCTGCACGTGCAGCGCCGCCCCGCCGATGTCGCGCGCGTGACCGGCATGCCGCCCGAGCGCGTCGAGGCGCTGATCGCCCGCGCCAGCGGCAAGCTGCTCGAGGCCCGCGCGCGCCGCCCCAGGCCCGACCTCGACGACAAGGTGCTGACGGCCTGGAATGGCATGGCGCTGCGCGCGTTCGCGCTGGCGGCGCGCGCGTTCGGCCGCGACGACTACCGCACCATTGCCGAGCAGAATGGCGAGTTCGTGCTGCGCGCGCTGCGCGACGCCAATGGCCAGCTCTTGCGCGCTTGGAAGGATGGCAGCGCGGGCCACGTGCCCGGCTTTCTGGAAGACCACGCCCTGCTGGCCGATGGCCTGCTGGCGCTGTACGAGGCTACTTTCGAGCCGCGCTGGCTCGGCGAGTGCCGCGCCCTGGCCGAGACCATGCTGGCGCGCTTCTGGGATGACTCGATCGCCGGCTTCTACGACACCGCCGCCGACCACGAGGCGCTGGTGGTGCGCCCGCGCGACACCGGCGACAACGCTACGCCGGCCGGCAACTCGGCCGCCGCCGACGTGCTGCTGCGGCTGGCGATTATCTTCGACCAGCCGCTGTACCGCCAGCGCGCCGAGACGATCCTGGCGAACCTGGCGCCGTTCCTGGCGCGCTACCCCACCGGCTTCGGGCGCTACCTCGCCGCCGCCGAGTTCGCGCTGAGCACGCCCCACGAGATCGCGCTGGTGGGCGAGCCCGCCGCGCCCGACACAGCCGCGCTCTGCCAGGTGATCTTTGGCGCGTTCCGGCCAAACACGGTGGTGCTGCTGGCCCGCCCCGCCGAGCCCGCCCCGGCGGTCGCCTCGCCGCTGCTGGCCGATCGCGCGCAGGTCGGCGGCCGGGCTACCGCCTACGTGTGCCAGAACTACGCCTGCCGCCTGCCAGTGACCGACCCGGCCGCGCTGGCGGCGCAGCTCGACGCGTAGCCGCTACGCCAGCAGCCCGAGCTGGGCGGCGCGCGCGCGCAGCACCTCGGCCAGCGCGGCGGCCGGGGCCGAAAGCGGCAGCGAGGCGCGGCGCACCAGCGCGCTTTCGCGCTGCAGCCCGGCCAGGCCGCGCACGGGGATCTGCGCCAGTCGGCCGGCCTCGACTGCGCCGGCGACCTGCATCCACGAAAAAAAGCCAGCGCCCACGCCGCTCTCCAGCAGCTGCCGGCCGGTCTCCATCGGCACGTCGAGCACCGACGGCGCGCGGCGCGCCAGCCGCTCGATCGCCGGCGGCAGCGCCAGCCACCAGCGCAGCAGCAGCAGCGGCCGCGCGTGCGCCACGATCGCGTCTTCGTCGGCGCGCGCCAGCCCGGCCAGCGGGTGCTGCGCCGCCGCCACCAGCACCACCGGCTCGCGCAGCGCCAGCAGCACCTCCAGGTCGGTGGTGAGCGCGTCGAGGCACGGCCAGGCGAGCAGCGCCATGCCGATCACGCCGTCGAGCAGCAGCTCGACGAGCTGCTCGTGCCGGCCGGCGCGCGCCACAACTTCCACCAGCGGGTGAGCGGCGTGAAACTCCGCCAGCGCCGGCCCCAGGAACGCCCCCGACAGCGACTCGAGCACCCCCAGCGTCACCCGGCCGCGCTGGCCGGCGTGGGCCTCGCGCGCCGCGGCCACGCCCGCGTCGAGCACTTCGAGCGCGCGGCGCGCAAATGGCAAAAAGCTGGCCCCCAGGTCGGTGAGCGCCACGCCCCGGCTGCCGCGCACAAACAGCTGGCCGCCGACTGCCCGCTCCAGCGCCTGTACCCGCGCGCTCACCGTCGGCTGGGCCACGCCCAGCGCCCAGGCGGCCCGGCTAAAGCTGCCCTCGCGCGCGATCCGCTCAAACATCACCAGCTGCTCGGTGTCCATGCCTGCTCCTGGGTATCACAAAAACCGATAGCAGCTATTCGCGCTATCCGCTTGCAGTATAGCGCACAATCGGCTACGCTCAGGGGCGATCGCAAAGCGCGCAAATAGAAAGAGCCGCCCCATGCATGTGCAAGCCACCAACCTCACGGTTACGTGCGTCGACCCGCAGCACCCCGATGCGCTCGCGCTGATCCGGCAGCTTTCGGCCGAGCTGGCGCAAGTGTATGGCGACGACGGCAGCGGCGCGTTTGTGCCGGCCGATGCGCAGGTGCCGCGCGCGGCGTTTGTCGTGGCGCGGCTGGCCGGCCGGCCGGTGGGCTGCGGGGCCATCCGCCCGATGGCCGACACAAACCCGCTCGATACGGCCGAGGTGAAGCGCATGTTTGTGGCGCCCGAAGCGCGCGGCCAGGGCGTGGCGCAGGCCGTGCTGGCCGAGCTTGAGGCGCAGGCGCGCGGCTTTGGCTACGCCCGGCTGATGCTCGAAACCGGCGACCGCCAGCACGCCGCCATCCGGCTGTATCAGCGCGCCGGCTACGCCCGCGTGCCGTGCTACGGCAAGTACGCCGAGCGTGAGTGGAGCCGCTGCTTCGGCAAGGAGCTTGGCCCGGCCGCGCCTCTGGCGATCCGCCCGGCCGCAGCCGCCGACGTGCCGGCCATCCTGGCGATCTACAACGACGCCGTGCTGAACACCACCGCGTCGTACGACGAAGCGCCCAGCACGCTGGCGCAGCGCACCGCCTGGTTCGAGGAGCGCACCGGCCAGGGCTTCCCGGTGCTGGTGGCCGAGGTGGGCGGCACGGTGCTGGGCTTTGGCACGTTCGCGCAGTTTCGCCCGAGGGCGGGCTACCGCTACACCGTCGAGCACTCGGTGTACGTCGACGCGGCCTACCGCGGGCGCGGCTTGGGCCGCGCGCTGATGCTGGCGCTGATCGACGAGGCCCGCGCCCGCGGCATGCACAGCATGCTCGCGGTGATCGACGCCGAGAGCGCAGCCAGCGTACAACTGCACGCCGGCTGCGGCTTTGCCGAGGCTGGGCGGCTGCACCAGGTCGGCTTCAAGTTCGGCCGCTGGCTCGACGTCGTGCTGATGGAGCTGCTGCTCGAGCAGGCGCCGGGCGAGCGCTAGCCGCAGCCCGGCACATCCTCGATGCGCAAGAACACCTGCTGGCCAAGCGAGCGCGCCAGCTCGACCATGCCGTCGGCGCCGGCGGATGGCCCGCCGATGCGCAAACAGGCGTCGCAGCGCGTCGCGACGGCGTGCGCAATCGGGTGGAAGATCTCGGTGAAGACCGCGTCGCCGAGCGCCTGCGAGCCGGCCGTCTCGATCAGCGGCAGCGCGAACCACTCGCCGAGCACGGGAATGTGGCCGGCGCGAAACAGCCGCAGCGCGGCCACGTTCATCGCGTGCACATTCGCCGCGATCTTGGCCGGGTCGTCGCCAGTGCCCGAGCGGTATGGCCCGGCCACCAGGATCATCAGCGGTTTGGTTGCTGTGCTCATAGGAAGCTCCTTTTTTACGCGCGAAACACCAGGCAGTAGCTGTGGTCGTAGCCGTAGTCGTAGCGATCCCAGCCGATCACCACCTCGCCCTCGAAGGTCAGCGCCTGCGCCACCGCGCGGGCAACATCCCAGGCCAGCATGGTCGTGCCGCCTGGCCCCTTCAGGTTCGCAACCTCGATCACGGCGCGCGCCCCCGGCCGCAGCAGCGGCGCCAGGCCCGCGTACACCCGCGCGATGTCGGCCAGGTAGCTGGCGTACGCGTCGGCGCGCCGCTCGCCGCTGATCACATTCTCGGCCTCGTCGTGCGCCATGAACGGCGGCGAGGCCATGCAGAAGTCGATCGGCGGCAGGGCATACTGGCCGAGCGCGCGGGCATCGCCATGAACCAGCCGCTCGGAGTGGGCCAGCCGCGCGCGGGCATAGCGCACCCGCCGTGCGTCGGGCTCAACGCCAAACCCGGCGCGGCCCATGGCCTCGGCAACTACCAGCGTGGTGCCGTAGCCCGCGAATGGGTCGAGCACGGCCTGGCCGGGGCGCGTGAACTGGCGCAGGAATGTGCCTACCAGCTCCTCGGGGTAGCGCAGCTCTTCGCCGGCGAACTCGGGCGGCAGGTGGCCTGGCTGCTGGTTTTTCAGCCGCAGAAATGTGCGCATATGCTTTTTGCCCGGCTAGCTCTGCCGCGCGATCGGCACATAGTATTGCAGATCCGGCAATCCTGCCGGCAGGTCGGTATTCAGCACATACACCGCCGTGTCGCGCTGGCCTTGCCAGAACGCCTCGTTTGCTTGCGTGACTTCGAAGAACTGCAGTGCCGTCGCGCCGCCCGACGAGATCCGCAGCAGCAGCACTCCGCTGCTCTGGCCGTAGGAGTGCACAATCGGCGGGGCATCGCCAAACGGGAACGCCCCCAGGTCGGCGCGCCCCCGGTAGTCTGCGACGACGCTCAGGTTTGCTGGTTCGAGGAAGCGCTTGCCATACCAGATCGCGAACGGCTGGGCCTGAAAAACCTCAACCTTGGCCCGCCGCAGCGGCTGGTTGCTCTTGTCGCGGATCTCGACAACATTGTGGGCCGGGATGTCGTTCAGATACTCGCCGATATTGCAGGGCGCGTTGTAGTTTCCGCATAGGGGCCGCCGCCCGGCGATCCGGTTCAGCGCGTAGGCCGAGTGAGTCCGGTAGCCCGTCCAGTCGCCGCCGCCCATCATATCGTCGACGTATCGGTTGAAGTACAGGTGATCGGCCCATGTGCCGCGCACCGGCAGCGCCGCGCTGCCCTGCACCAGGTTGCCCTGGCCATCCTGCAGCTCAACTACTGCATTATTGATCAGCGCCGCGCTGGCGTGCGCGCGCGCGTGCGTGCCCTCGGCCCCGCGCGCACAGCTGGTGAAGCTGGTGCCGCTCTTGGCCTGGCAGATCACCAGCTCGCCGTCGATCGCCAGGTGCGTGGGGGTAGGGAAATTATCATCGTGCTCGACATCGCGGTCGGTCGGCAGCGTGGTGCTGGCGCTGCCCACCGCCGCCGCAAGATACGCCGCGTTGGCATATACATTGAAGCCATACAGATCCACCAGGTAGCGCGCGTGGCTAAGCTCGTGCATCAGCGAATACTCGATGTTTTGCGCGCTTGGGTTGTCGAAATAGTAGTTCAGCGCGCCGCACGAATGCCCGCTTGGGATGCCTACCTCTTCGGCCGGGAACCCCCACTGCAAGTCGATCGTTTTATCGTCGATTGCCGGGAAGTTGGTGGCGCAGTCGGGCAGCGCGCCGTTTGGCACCACGGTCACTTTGTCGAGCCGCACGCGATCGAGCACTCCCTGCGGCGTCAGCGGCGAAATGGCTGCGGCGAACATGCCGTTCCACACCCTCAGCTGGCGCTGCGCCCAATCGTCCCACGAGACGCTGCCCAGGCCAAGCTGGGCCTGATGGCTGTTGAAGTAGTCGTACACGCCCTGCTCGACCCAAAGGCCTACCGCGAGCGCGCTGGTGCGATCGTCGAGCTGGTTGTTATGCTCGGACACTTCGGCGATCTTGCCGGCCGGATCGAGCCGCAGGCTGAGCGTGTGCGCGCCCGGCTGCCAGCTCCAGCTGAGCGACAGCGTGGCGGTGGCGCCGGGCGCCAGCGAGCCTGGGTACGTGCCGCTCTGCACAAGCTGGTCGTCGAGGTACCAGGCGAATTCGAACGAGCCGATCGCCGTGCCGCCGCGGTTGGCGATATGCCCCTCGAACACGACTGGGTCGCCGGCGGCCGGCTGGTTCTTCGCCGCGTCGTAGTCGTAGCGCGGCGTTCTGCCGATATACGCGGCGTCGAGATCCGGCAGCGCCGCGCTGGCGACCGGATGCGGCGCGATTGCGCCAGCCGCCAGCAGCGCTACGAGCAGTGCGCACCATTTCATCGGCGTTTCCTTCTTCGGCAGAGCGATACGATCCTCAGACGTCCCACCAAGGCGGTTCGGAGGGGCAAAGCCCCTATGGCTCCCGTATTTGCGATAAAGTCTATTGTATGCGCTTTTTCCGCGCTCCGCACGCAACAACCGCGTTGAAGCAGGGCTCGTGCAACGTCTGTCGACCCCTCCCCCTACCCCCTCCCCTGTCAGGGGAAGGGAAAACAATCTTTACCCACATGTTCGTTGTTGCGCGAACGACGGAACAGGCAGTACATGGAGTCAGATCGGCCAGATGTTGAAATCCTCTCCACATCACGGTGACGCCTGGTTCGCCATCATCTTTGCGCCCTTGGAAGCCGCCCAATCGCGCAATCCAGCCGACCGCGTCGTGCAGACCGGGTGTCTTGCCCGGCAGTATCAGCGTCCGATGGATGACAATACAGCGCCTGCCATTCCGCCGTGTCCAACACACGCGCGTACACGACACATCCGGCACGGCGCGCGCCAGCATTGTGCTGAACATCACCCGCCACGCAATCACACTGAACAGCCAGACAGCGCCGCAGCCGATCTGCCGTCTCCAACTGCCGCGTCTCGATCGCGCAGCCACTTTTCAGCGTTTTATGCCAGATCTCAACCCCCAGCGTCGACAATACCACTCCAGCACCGTCAGCGCCTGCGCGGCGCGCTCAACCGCAACGCTGGTCAGCAACAGCCATTGAGCGCCTCCACGCCAGGCGGCGTCTCCTCAATCGCCCAAACCGCTGTCAGGCTCACCGGCGTGAGCTTCTCCTTGGCACACCGCTGAGGTGGCCGCAGTATCACGGTCTGAAACCAAATCGTGACCCTGCCGTGCGCGCCGCTTTGCCATCACGAGCGGGAATATGCACCACGCGTTTGCCCACCTGCGTTCCCAGCGGCAGTGCCTGCCACAGCCGACGAGCCTCGGGGTGCTCAACACATGCCGATCCTGACCAGCACGAATGAGCAGATCAACCCCGGCGTGCCGTTCGGCGACCATCAGGTCGTAGATATCGGCCTCGGCATCAGCGACCAGGACGAACTGTGTGGTCGGACAGGCCTCGCGCGCGGCATTGATTGCCTTCAAGCCCTGCGCCCAGCGATAGCTCTCCTTGTCTTCAAACGGGCGTGTAAGGATCAGGCAGTTCACCGAAGGTCGTCTGGTCGCGTGCCCACACATACCGCCGCAGAATGCCCAGCGGTACCGCCTCAGGAGTGATCGCCAGAGTGGTATGCATCAGCAAGCCGAGGTGCTTTTTGGTATGGATCGGGCCAAGATCGGCAGGCCGATGGTGGCTCCAATCGAGTTCGGAGGTATCCACGGCCAGCACCAGCGGCACACTGCTACAACGGTCGTGAGTGGCAGTACAATGACTGGCGATGGCGTCAGGTTCAATCGCATCGGTGTCAAAGAAGCGATAGGCGGCCTGAGCATGGCGATCTTGGGCAGCCTGGGGCAAGGAGGCGGAGGACGGCGAGCAAAGGTATCGGCCAAGGCGATCAAGCGCTTGGTGCGGCGCGCATCACCCAAGTCAGCGGCAGCGAATTCCTCCTCCGCCCACGAATCCATCAGCGTGACATCAACAACATCCATACTGAGCCTCCGTTCGCGCACCGATCGACAACATCTGCTCCTATCGTACCACCACATCGTAGCCGAGGAAAAATGTGGGTAAAGATTAGTCCCCTGTCAGAGGAGGGGGTAACACATCTGGCGGTGTGGTGCGGTCGCAAGCTGCGACTGCCTCTTCCCTCCCGCGCGCGAGAGGGGGGAAGGGGGTCCTGCCTAAGATACCAGGGCCGACTTTGCACGAGCCCTGCGCATTGAAGGGCTACGGGCGCGATGTATCGCGCACGCACAGGGGTGAATACTGGTATGCGGGCGCCAATAGTACCATTCGCCAATCTCCCTTCTGGCCTATGTAATAGTCGGCGGGGCTGTGCTATAGTCGCGTTGGAACCGAAACATGCACCCCGAGGCTGCTATGACGACGCACATCTCCAACGATGCCTCCGCGCAAGCCCTGATCGACAGCGGCATTGCCGCCGCCCGCGCCGGCCGGCACAGCCACGCCTGCGAGCTGCTGTCGCGAGCGCTAGCGCTTGAGCCGCGCGACGCGCGCGCCTGGCTCTGGCTTTCGGGAGTGGTAGCGAGCGATGCCGAGCGCCGCTATTGCCTCGAGCAGGTGCTGGTGCTCGACGCCGCGAACGCCGCCGCGCGCAACGGCCTGGCGCGCCTGCCGCGTGAGGTCGTGCCGATCCAGCCGCGCGCGCTGTTCGAATCGGAGTGCGCCACGGTGCCGGGGTTCGCGTTCGCAGGCGCTCGCGACGCGGCTGCGGCCACCGGCACCACCATATCGCTGGCGCTGCCGGCCGATGGTTCCGCCAGCCTCCCCGACCCAGCGGTGGCCGTGTACGCCCCGCCGCCAATCGTGGCCGAGCCCGCCACCATTGCTGCGCCCACCAGCCCGCCCGAGATCGTCGAGCTGGTGGTGCGGGCGCTTGGCAGCGGGCGTACCCCCGACGAAGCCTGCCGTATGCTCTGCCGCGACCATGGCTACACCTGGGAAAGCGCCCGCCAGCTGGTCAACCGGATTATCGCGCAGCATAGCCCGCGCATCGCCCGGCGCCAGGCGCCATTGCTGCTGTTTCTTGGCATCGCGACGCTGGCTGGCGGCGTGGGGCTGCTAGCCTTTGGCGTGCTGCGGCTGCGCGCCGGTGTGCCGCACTACTCGCCACTATACTACCGCAATGTGCTGATGTCGCTCGTATCGGGCGTGCTGATGGTGCTCGGCGCGGTGCTTGGCCTGATCCAGGTGCTCGGCTCGCTGCGCAAGTAGCCGCCGCGTCAGGCCTCCGCCTCGGCCTCCATGGCCAGGCCGCCGCTATGGCTGGCGGCCCACAGCCGCGCCACCCCCGCGCCGGCACTACCGCAGACGCTGAAGGCGTGCGGCAGAAACAGCGGGCTACGCGCGCGGTAGCGAAAGCGGCCGAGCGGCAGCCCCTGCGCCACGTACAGGTCGAGCAGCAGTGTGGCGATCAGCGGCCCGTGGATCACCAGGCCTGGGTAGCCCTCGACCGCGCGGCAGTAGTCGGCGTCGTAATGAATGCGGTGGCCGTTGAAGGTGAGGGCCGAGTAGCGAAACAGCGCAATGCTGTCGAGCGCGTAGCGCCGCGTGAAGTCGGCCGCGGCCGGCGCCGGCGGTGCGTCGGCCACCGCAGTGGCGCGCTCCAGCTCGCGGTACACGATCGTCTGCTGCTCCACCAGGCACACCGCGCCCTCGGCGCGCAGCACATGCTCGACGCCGACAAAGCAGAGCGCGCCGCTGCGGCCGTGCTTCTGCTCGATCGTCCGCACCGTCGACACGCGCTCGGCGACAGCGCCGAGCCGCAGCGGCGCGCGAAACTCGAAGCTGCCGCCAGCCCACATGCGCCGCGGCAGCGGCACCGGCGGCATGAACAGCCCCAGCCGTGGGTGGCCCTCGTCGCCCAGATCCGCAGCCCTGGCAATATCGTGGAAGTACAGCCAGTGCCACGCCGGCGGCAGCGCATCGCCGCGCCTGAAATCCGGCGCGCGATCGAGCGTGGCGGCCATGCGGTTGGCCTGCGCCGGGTCGAGGTAGGCCTCGGAGGTACTGGTTTTGCCGATCCAGCTCTGCAGGTCGTTCATCATTCTGTAAACAAAGACTCCTGGCTTTTCATTAGGCTTAAGCGGATTACGGCCGCGTAAACGTCGAGGCCAGCACCGCGTCTGGCCCATCGACCGCCTCGGGCAGCGCTGGCACGCCGCTCAGCGCCAGCCGCGCCGGCTCGCCCAGCCGGTAGACGCCGATCACCACGCGGTACTCGCCCGCCGGCAGGTCGCTCGGCAGCCCGATCGGGATCGGCCCGTCGAACTGCTGGCCGTTCTGCCAGCTGGCGAATAGGCCCTGGTCGAGCGGAATGTCGAGCTGGCCGACTCTGCGGCCGTCGGGCGCGAGCACATGCACGAAGGTGTACGCGCTGCCCGGCTGGCTGGCCTCGATGCCCCACGACGGCGTGATCGTCAGCGTGCCGCCGCTAAACGCCTGGCTGACGCCGCGCAGGCGAATGCCCTCGCCGAACACCGCCCCAACTGGCCGCTCGAACGGGCGCGGCAGCTGGTGTACCGTGGCGTAGGTGATGCCGTGCTTCTCGACCGTCAGGAGCGGCGCGAACTGGCGCACATACGCCTCGGCCTCGGCCGACTCCTTGCGCTGCACGCTGCGTGAGTACAGCACGGCGTAGTTGCCATCCGCGCCAGGCTCGAGGTTGTGCACAGGTATCTCGGCCGGCACGAACGGCTCGAGCGTGAATGGCATCCACGAGAGTACCGGCCCGCGCCCAAGGTCGGGCCGCGACCGCAGCCACGCGCCCACGTCTTCCATGCCCTCGCCCCAGCCCACCAGCATCACGCGCTGCGCCACGGCGCCGCCGCCCAGCAGCGGGTTGTAGTAGCCGATGTAGTAGGGGTGGAACCACCACAGCTGGCCGATCTGCAGCGCGGCCAGCAGCGCCAGCGCCGCGCCGCCTGCCAGCCGCGCGCCGGCCTGGCCGATGAAGCGCCCCAGCAGGCTGGCCGCGCGCACCAGCCCGGCGGCCGCCATGATCTCCAGACTGGGCCAGATCGGCAGCAGGTAGCGGTCGAACTGCTTTGGCTCGATGTCCATCGCCAGGCTGAACAGCAGCACAAACCCCAGCAGCGCGAGCAGCACGCGCCGCTCGCGCGCAGCATCGGGCGTGGGCGCCAGCGCGCGCCGCCGCGCCGCCAGGCGGTACAGCCCGAAGCCCAGCAGCGCCAGCAGGCCCAGCAGCGTCGGCGGCGTCGTGCGCCACAGCACCGTGGCCGGGTAGAACAGCAGCCCGGGCACCGGCACCGCCCGGCCCATGAAAAAGTTGCCGTTCTCGGTGGGCTGGCCGCCATTGCTGACGATCTCGTTGATCACGTCGGCGACGGCCGCGCGCGGGCTGGCCCACATCGCCGGCCAGCCTGCGAACACCACGGCCACCGCAATCGCCAGCCAGGGCAGGTACCAGCCGATCGACCAGCGCAGGCGCTGCCACAGGCCCGGCCGGGGGCTAAGCGCGAACAGCAGCAGCCCAACCGAGGGCAGCAGCAGCAGCGATGGCGCTTTCGTGAGCAGCGCCAGCCCGCCGCACAGCGCCGACGCCAGATACGCCGCGCGCGCCGGCGATCGGCGCGAGACACTGCGCTGATGTTCTTCCTCGCCGCCCCTGGGCCGGCCCACGACCGCCACCAGCATGCACAGCACGCTGAGGGTAGTGAACGAGGTGAGCAGCGCGTCGAGGTGCAGCAGGCGGCTGTGCGCCACAATAAACGGCGAGGTCGCCCATAGCAGCGCGGCCAGCGCGGCCACCCAGGGGCGCACCAGCCGGCGCAGCAGCAGGTAGCCGGCCAGCACCGCCAGGCCATTCACGACGCCGAGCGGCAGGCGCAGCATCGCCAGGTACGCCGCGCCATTGCCGATCCGCCCGCGGTCGGGGATGCCGAGGTTCAGGCTCAGCCAGCGGCCGAGCGAGCCGAGCCACATTGTCGTAACGCCGGGGTGGCCGGTCTGGTCGGTGCGGATCCACTCGTGCGTCAGCAGCGCGGCAGTGAAGCGCCGCACCCGGTCGGGCCAGTGGTAGGCCTCGTCGATCGTGTAGAAATCGGCCAGGCCGAGCGTGCGCGGCAGCAGCGCAGCCAGCGCCAGCCCTGCCACAAACAGCCAGTGGCCGAAGCGCGCCGGCGCCAGGCCGGCTGGCCGTGCCGCGCGCGCGGGTGTCGTGGGTACTTGCAAGGTTATCTCGCTCGCCAAGATTGGGCGCCTGATACGCCAATTGAAGGCGCCGGCGGCCATGATAAAATACGCCCCGCTATTTGGCAATCGCGGCGGCCGGGCGCGCAAGCGCCGCCGTACCAAATTGTGGTACGGCGCGCGTTTAGTGATTCAGAGCAACCACCCAAACCCACGGAGCGGCTATGGCGAGACGTTTGGCGCGCTACCGGTTTCCGCTGATCTGGCTCGGCTGCGCCCTTGCGGTCGCCGCCGACTGGGCGTTGGCGCTGGCGCTCCCCGGAGGCACGCCGAACGCGCTCGACGGCCTGCTGTTTCTGGGCGTCGGCGCGCTGGCGAGCCTGGGGCTGGCCCCCGCCGCCGCGCGGCTCGCGCGCAGCTGGTACGTGCGCTGGGCCGCCGCGCTGCTGCTGGCCGCTGCGCTGGCGTGCCTGCTGCCCTGGCTGCTGGTGCCGAACCTCGGCCGTATGCCCGCCGGCGCCGCGCGCGATTTCTTCGAGCTGCCGTTCCGGATCAAACCGTTGATCATCGCGCTGCTCGTCGAGCCATACCGCGATGGCTTGCCCGTGGCGGCGCTGGCGCGCGCCAGCGGCCTGCTCGCGCTGCTGGGCCTGGCCCTGGCCACGCTGGCGCTGTGCGCGCGCGTGGCGTGGGATGCGCTGGCGCGCCCGATCGGCGGCGCGCGGCCGGCGCGCGATTTCGTGCTGGTGTGGCTCAGCGCGGCCTACCTCGCGGGCCTGAATGGCTTTGTGGCGGTGATCGCCGGCGGCACTGCGAACCTGCGCGACACGCTGGTGTTTGGGGTGTGGGCCGCGCTGGCGGCGCGCTGGCTGGCGCGCCCGGCCGCATGGCTGGCGCGGCGCTGGCCCGGCCGCGCCCTGGCGCTTGGCCTGCCCGCCCTGCTGCTGGCCTGGCTGTTCCCCTGGATGACACAGCCCTACCTTACCGGCGTGTTCGCCAGCGGGCCGCTGAGCCCGCTGTTCGAGCTGCCCTACCACCTCAGGCCGGCGATCCTGGCGGCCTACTACGCCGTGGCGCCTGCGCCGGCCCCGGTGCTGCTGCTGGTGCTCGGGCTGTGCCTGGGCTTCGGCGTGGCGCTGGCGGCGCTGGCGACATGCGGCCGCGTCGCGTGGGATATGCTCACCGCCAGCGCCGAGCGCCGCTACCTGGCGCGCCGGTTCGTGCTGGTGTGGCTGGCCGGCGCCCTGGTGACGGTGTGGCTTGTGGCGCTGGGCAACGCGCTGCATATCAGCAGTTTCTGGCCCTATCTCGTCGTGGCGCTGTCGTGGCTCGCGCTGGCTGGCGCCTGGCTCGATCCGCTCGCCGCCGCGCTTGAGCGTCGGCGCGTGCTGCGCTTCTTCGCGCTGCTGCCGCTGGTGCTGTTCGTGATCTGGCTCGGCAACAGTGCCCAGTGGCAATTCGCCGGGATTTTGCTCGGCGGCCTGGCGCTGGCCACGCTGCTGCTCGGCCCGCTGCCGGCCTGGGCCGAGCGCCGCATGGCTATGCCCTGGGGCATGCTCGCCGCGCTGCTGCTCGGGCTGATCGCCGCGCTGGTGGCCTCGTTCGCCGGCACCGTGGCGATCGACACCACGCTGCTGGCCGTGCTGGCGTACGAGCTGGGGTTCGGCCTGCTGGCGCTGTCGTGGCGGCTGCTCTGGCGGCGCCTGCGCCTGTTGCGCCCGGTCGCGGCGCTGGAGGCCGGCTACCGCCGCGGGCTGGCCTGGCTCGCGCCGCTGCTGGCGCGCGGCTGGGGGCGCGCCTTCCCGCCGCTGCACCGGCGCTGGACCAACCTCAACCGCCTGTCGATCTGGCGCCTGCTGCTGCGCGGCCTGGCGCTGCTGCTGGCGCTGCTGCTGCTGGCCAATGGCGCTGGCATCGCGCTGGCGCTGCGCCCGCCCGAGGCCGATTGGTCGCTCACGCCCGCCGCGGGGCTGCCGACCGACGGGCCGCTGAGCGTGTACGACCTGGCCACCGCCGCCGACGGACGGCTGATGCTCGCCACCACTACCAATGGCATCTATCGCTCCGACGACGGCGGAGAAAGCTGGGCGGCGTCGAACACGGGCCTCGATTTTCCTAACCCCGACGTGCTGCTGCTGCTCGGCGACGGGCGGCGTGCGGTGGTTGGCACCAACGGCGGCGGCATGTACCGCACGGAAGATGCTGGCGCAAGCTGGCAGCACGTGGTGCTGCCCGAAGGCACGCTGTTCATCAATCGGCTGGTTGGCGCCGCCGATGGCTCAAAGCTGTTCGCAAGAACAAGTGCGGGCCTGTATCGCTCCGACGACGCCGGCCGCGCGTGGCGCCTGGTCGAGGGATCGCCGGATTCGAAACGCAACACGATCATGGCCATCACAGCTGACGGCAGGCAGCTGTTCAGTGGCGACGACCTAGGTTTGTACCGCTCCGACGACGACGGCCTGACGTGGCGGGCGCTCGGGCAAGACCAGGGAATTCAGCTGGTCGGCAGGCTCGCGCTCGCGGACAACGGCCAGCAGATGGTGGTCGATACGCAGGCAGGCCTGTTTTATTCGGCTGACGGCGGCCAGAGCTGGCGGCGGATCAAGCCCGACCCCGACGAATCGATCACGCAGGTGGTGGCGCTTACGCCAGATGGCCGCCATATCTTCGTGGCTAACTACAATCGGGTGTACCGCTCGGACGACGGCGGCCAGAGCTGGCAGGCAGGCGCGCTGCCTAAAAGCGCGGTGGGCATTAACCAGCTGCGCCCCGATCGTGACGGCCGGCGCGTGTTTGCGATCACCTACGCCGACGGCCTGTATCGCTCGGACGATGGCGGCGCAACCTGGCAGCGCAGCCGGCGTACGCCCGCCAGCCTGCCGATCAACACGTTGGCGCTGGCGGCCGGCGCGCGGCGCATGTTCGCTACTACCTATGGCGGCGTGTATCGCTCCGACGATGGCGGCCAGAGCTGGCTGCTTGCCGCCGGGCCGACGGTGGACGGCTTCGGGCAACCGATATATAGCTACAGCCTGAGCGCCGCTGCCGACGGCGCGCAGCTGTTCAGTATCGCTACGGGCCGCGTGTATCGCTCCGACGACGCCGGTGTACGCTGGCAGCTCGTCAACCAGCCCTCACAGGATGGGCGGCTTGCGACGGTGATGGTTACGCCCGATCGGCGGCGCGTTTTTGCCAGCGACGAGCAGAGCAAGGTGTACCGCTCGGACAACGCCGGCACGAGCTGGCAGCCGATCGCCGAGCTGGAAGGCGTCTACATCAACCGGTTTTTCGCCGTGCCGCCCGACGGCAAGCTTGTGTTTGCAGCCAGCTACCGCGGTCTGTATCGCTCGGGCGACGGCGGCGCAACCTGGCAGAAGCTCGGCGGCCTGCCCGACAGCGGCATCTACAACGTCGTCGCGACGCCCGACGGCCGCCAGCTGCTGGTCGGCAGCTACAATGGCGTGTATCGCTCGGGCGACGGCGGCGCAACCTGGCAGCTCAGCGAGCAATTCGTGGCCGACCAGCTGCCGCTGGCGCTCTCTGCCGACGGCCAGCGCATGTTTGTCGGCACCAACAGCGGCGTGTATCGCTCGGGCGACGGCGGCGCAACCTGGCAGAATGTCAGCGCCGGCCTCGGCAACCGCTACGTGCGCGAGCTGGTGCTCGCGCCCGATAACACCCTTCTCGCAGGCACGCTCGACGGCCTGTACCGCTCGGGCGACGGCGGCGCAACCTGGCAGAACGCCGGCCAGGGGCTGATGGCACGGTCGGTATCGCTCAGCCCCGATGCCACAGGCCGGAGCCTGACGCTGCTGATGCAGGATGGCGACTGGTTCCAGCTCGGCGACGACATGCGCTGGTCGCGGCTCGCGGAGCCGCAGCGGCTGCAGCAGAATGGCTATGTGCTGAGCGGCGATACGATCGAGCTGCTCGATAGCGAGTATGGCAGGGTGCCGCTGGCGCGCGTCCAGGGTGTGCCCCCCAGAGCCCTGATTGTGCGCGACGGCGTGGCGAACCTGTACGCGCCGGGCAGCGCCGTGGCGCTGCGCACGATCAGCCTGCCGCTGCCGCAGCTCGTCCGCCCGCAGGGCGCGTACTGGTCGATGGTCGCCTGGTCCTGGCGGCGGCTGCTCTGGCTGCGCACCAACGCCGGCCTGCTGGCGGTGGGGCCGGGGCTGCTGCTCGCGCTGGCGCTGGCGTATGCCTACGCCGGCATCGCGCGGCCGAACCGGCTGCGCGCGCGCACCTTCGGCTGGCTGCTGCGCCACCCGCGCTACCTGCTGGCCGCGGCCGGCTACCGCGCCTACGCCGAGCGCGCCGCCGCCGCCGAGCCCCTGGAGCAGCTGGTGCTGCTGCACGCCCCGCTCGAGGGGCCGCTCGCGCTCGCGCAGATCGACGCCGCGCTGCGCGAGCTTGGCGCGGCCAGCAGCCCGGCCGCGCTGCAGAGCGCCTGCCCTGCCCTGGCGCAGCGCGGCCTGCTGTTGCGCGACGAGGCCGGCTGGCGCGTGGCCGACCCGATGCTGGCCGAGGTGCATCGCCGCGAGCTTGCGCCTGGCGCGCCCGCGCAGCTGGCCGAGCGCACCCGCCAGTCGCACCCGCTGTTCGCCGAGGCGCGGCGCTTCCTCGAGCAGGCCGGCTTCGCGGTGGCCCCGGCCGACGCATTCGGCCTGCTGGCTACCAGCAGCCTGCCGCTGTGGGCCGACGTTTCGCCGCTGTATGTGCGCATGGTGCTCGACCGCGAGCTCGACCTGGCTGAGTTTGGCGCGCTGTGCGCGGCCGCGCGCACCACCGGCGGCGAGCTGCGCGGCCGCACCGCTGCGGTGGTGATCGACCAGCCGCCACGCGCCGGCGACCTGTACCAGATCTTCGCGCTGCGCGCCCAGGAAGGCCTCACGATCGTGCCGCTGCCCAGCTCGCTGATCGGCCAGGCGCGCCTGGCAAGCCGCGAGATCGAGGCGCTGAAGGAGCAGATCGACCTGTACGCCGGGCGCACCGACCTGTACGACATGCGCGCCGCCGTCACCGATGTGTTGTCGTTCTTTGGGCGCAGCAGCCTGCTGGCCGACCTCCAGCGGCGGCTGATTGGCGGCCGCTCGGTGGCGGTGTTCGGCGTGCGCAAGATCGGCAAGTCGTCGCTGATGGGCCGGCTGCGCGAAGAGTGCGGCTGGCCGGTGGCCACGATCAACATCGAGGAGTATGTCGGCGGCTTTGGCTACCTGTACGCCGAGGCGCTGAGCGGCTGGCGCGCGGCGATCGAGGCCAGCGCGCCCGACCTGGCCCTGCCCGCGCTGCCGGCCGAGCTAGCCGCCGCCGACGCTGCTGCGCAGGCCCAGGCATTCCGCCAGGCTGTCGGCGAGCTGCTGGCGCTGCTGGCGAGCCAGCCGCGGCGCCCAGGGCTGCTGCTGTTCGTCGACGAGATCGACATCCTGTTCGGCCAGCCGGCCTACGCCGACTTCGCGGCGGTGCTGCGCGGCCTGGCCGAGAATCCGCGCTGGCGCGGGCGCTTCGCCGTGCTGGTGGCCGGGCTCGACCCGCTGCTGAACCGCGCCGACCGGATGGACGGCCAGCGCAACCCGTTCTACTCGTTCTTCGGCGAGCTGCCGCTGCCGCCGCTCGAGCCGGCCGACGCCCGCACAATGATCATGTCGCTCGGCGGGCAGATGGGCGTGAGCTACGACGATGCCGCGATCGACATGCTCGCCGAGGCTGGCGGCGGCCACCCGTTCCTCACGCGCCAGATCTGCAGCCAGGCCGTGCGCGACCTCGATCGGCCGGCGGTGGTCTCGGCCGAGCGCGCCGCGCAGGCGATCGAGGCCTACCTGCGCCTGCCGCGCAACTACATGGCCGAGAGCCTGTGGGGCATGGACAACGGCGGCCCGCCCGCGCCCGAGGCCGAGCTGCTGCGGCTGCTGGCCGCCGCGCCCCAGCCCGACGCGGCGCTGCTGGCCGCCGAGCTGCCGCCCGAGGCGCGCCGCGCGCGCCAGCTCGCGCTCGACCGCTTGTGCGACCAGAGCCTGGTTCGCAGCGGCTCGCTCGGCTGGGAGCTGAGCATCCCGCTGTACCGCCGCTGGATCGAGCGCTATGTCCTCGCGCTGCCCGCCGCCTGAGGCGCCGGCGATACAGCCCGCCACAAGCACCATGGAAAAGAAATGCCATGCCAGATGCAAACCCCTACAACTACAACCTGCCGGTCGAGCCAGCCATGTTCTTCGGCCGCGATGCCGACGTGGCCGCGCTGGCCCAAAAGCTCACCGGCGCGCCCGGCGACTCGATTGCGCTGGTGGGCGGGCGGCGCATGGGCAAAACCAGCATGCTCGAAGCGCTGCGCCGCGCGCTTGAGGTGCCCGCCGCCGATATGCTGGCGCTGCCGATACTGCTCGACCTGAGCGGCGAGGGGCTCGACTCGGCCGACGACCTGTTTCGGCTGGTGGCCGAGCAGGCCCGCGATGCGCTCGCGCCCGACCTGGCGCTGCCGCCGATCGACCCGGCGCTGTTTGGCCCTGGACAGCCGCCCGCGCCAGCATTTCGGCGGCTGCTCGAGGGCTGGGGCCGCGCCGCGCTGGCGCGGCGCGGCGCGCGGCTGCGGCTGATCCTGCTGCTCGACGAGTGCGAGGAGATCGTCGAGCAGCCGTGGGCCGCCGACCTGCACACCGCGCTGCGCGCCCTGCTGGTGGGCCAGTCGACGCGCGCGCTGCTGAAGGTGGTGATGGCCGGCTCGCACCGTTTCCTGACGCAGGTGCGCCAGCGCGGCTCGCCGCTGTGGAACGTGCTGGTGTACCACATGCTGGCCGTGCTCGGCGACGCGGCGGCGCGCGCGCTGCTGAGCGCGCCTGCGGCCGGGCGCTTCGCCGAGCCGGCGGTCGCCGCAATCCTCGAGCAGAGCGGCGGCCAGCCGTTTCTGACGCAGTACCTGGCCTACCAGCTGTGGAGCCTCGCGCCCGACCGCGCAACCCCCGAGGCCGCGCGCCAGGCCGCCGCTGCCTTCCAGCGCGAGCGCCACGACTTCGCCGACTGGGCCGATGGCCTGGGCGTCGAGGGGCTGCGCGTCTACGCCGCGCTGGCCGAGGCCGGCGCGCTGAGCGAGGCCGAGCTGCGCGCCCGGCTGCCCGCGCAGGCCAACCTGCCGCAGCTGCTCGACGCGCTGTGCTACCACGGGGTCGCCGCCGTCGCCTCGGGCGGCGCGCGCTTCCAGGTGGCCGGCGCGATGTTTCGCGACTGGTTCGCGGCTAACAGCCCCGCGCCGCGCCAGGCCAGCCCGCCGCCGCTGCCGCCCGAGGCGATCGAGGACAAGCGCCGCCGCCTGAAGCTGCTCGAGCGCCAGCAGGCGCAGCACGGCATCCAGACGCCGCCGCATATCGTGATTGAGATCGAAGACCTGCGCCGCGAGCTGGCGAGCTTGCCCGGCGCAGGCTGAGCGTGCCGCTCCGGGGCGCTGCGCCCCCCGGCCCCCGCGCAGGAAAACCCTGCCGGTTTTCCTACAACCTTTCCGGCTGAAAGAATGCCGTACCAGCGTCACAGCCGTACGCTCATGCCTCAGGGCAAACCAATACATCTTGCCGTGCCACAAGGCATGCGCCGCCGGCATCGCAAATGAGGCGGCATTCTTTACGGGGCCTGGGGCATCGCCCCAGCGGGGAGGTGCAGGAGGCCGGCGGCGGCCTCCTGCCGCAGGCCCCGAAGCAGTTTCGGGCAAACGCGGGCATGGGGTGCATAGCCCCCGAAAGCCTTTGGAGAGGCGAGCACGAGGCGCGCACGATGCGCGCCCTACGGGAAAGGCCGTGCCAGCTTCAACGCCGTACGATCATGCCTCAGAGCACAGAATGACGTGTCGGTTTGCCACAAGGCATGCACCACCGGCATCGCAAATGAGGCGGCATTCTTTACTGGGGCCTGGGGCATCGCCCCAGCGGGGAGGTGCAGGAGGCCGGCGGCGGCCTCCTGCCGCGGGGCGCGGGGCCGCGCAGGCCCCGAAGTAGTTTCGAGCGAGCGGGGCGCGGGGCGCATAGCCCCAGGCTCACCCCGATGCGGAGAAGGCGCGCACGATGCGCGCCCTACGGGAACGAATGCCGTACCAATGTCAGTGCCGTACGATCATGCCTCAGAGCACAGAATGACGTGTCGGTTTGCCACAAGCGCATGCACCGCCGGCATCGCAAATGAGGTGGCATTCTTTACGGGGCCTGGGGCATCGCCCCAGCGGGAGGTGCAGGAGGCCGGCGGCGGCCTCTGCCGCAGGCCCTGAAGCAGTTTCGGGCAAACGCGCATGGGGTGCATAGCCCCCGAAAGCCTTTGGAGGGGCGAGCACGAGGCGCGCACGATGCGCGCCCTACGGGAAAGGCCGTGCCAGCGGCAATGTCATACGATCATGCCTCAGAGCACAGAATGACGTGTCGGCTTTGCCACAAGGCATGCGCCGCCGGCATCGCAAATGAGGTAGCATTCTTTACGGGGCCTGGGGCACGCCCCAGCGGGGAGTGCAGGAGGCCGGCGGCGGCCTTCTGCCGCAGGCCCTGAAGCAGTTTCGGGCAAACGCGGGCATGGGGTGCATAGCCCCCGAAAGCCTTTGGAGGGGCGAGCACGAGGCGCGCACGATGCGCGCCCTACGGGAGCGGCGGCCTCCTGCCGCGGGCGCGGGCCGCGCAGGCCCCGAAGCAGTTTCGGCAAACGCGGGCACGGGGTGCATAGCCCCCGAACGCCTTTGGAGGGGCGAGCACGAGGCGCGCACGATGCGCGCCCTACGGGAAAGGCCGTGCCAGCGGCAATGTCATACGATCATGCCTCAGAGCACAGAATGACGTGTCGGTTTGCCACAAGGCATGCGCCGCCGGCATCGCAAATGAGGTGGCATTCTTTACGGGGCCTGGGGCATCGCCCCAGCGGGAGGTGCAGGAGGCCGGCGGCGGCCTTCTGCCGCAGGCCCTGAAGCAGTTTCGGGCAAACGCGGGCATGGGGTGCATAGCCCCCGAAAGCCTTTGAGAGGGCGAGCACGAGGCGCGCACGGATGCGCGCCCTACGGGAAAGGCCGTGCCAGCGGCAATGTCATACGATCATGCCTCAGAGCACAGAATGACGTGTCGGTTTGCCACAAGGCATGCGCCGCCGGCATCGCAAATGAGGTGGCATTCTTTACGGGGCCTGGGGCATCGCCCCAGCGGGGAGGTGCAGGAGGCCGGCGGCGGCCTTCTGCCGCAGGCCCTGAAGCAGTTTCGGGCAAACGCGGGCATGGGGTGCATAGCCCCCGAAAGCCTTTGGAGGGGCGAGCACGAGGCGCGCACGATGCGCGCCCTACGGGAAAGGCCGTGCCAGCTTCAACGCCGTACGATCATGCCTCAGAGCACAGAATGACGTGTCGGTTTGCCACAAGGCATGCACCACCGGCATCGCAAATGAGGTGGCATTCTTTACGGGGCCTGGGGCATCGCCCCAGCGGGGAGGTGCAGGAGGCCGGCGGCGGCCTCCTGCCGCGGGGCGCGGGGCCGCGCAGGCCCCGAAGCAGTTTCGGCAAACGCGGGCACGGGGCGCAGAGCCCCGGAGCAGCCTGGAGCGCAAGGCCCAGGCACACCCAAAAGCAAACGCCCGCTCAAAACCGGAGCGATTTCGCCCGCTATCGGCGCTATACTCCTCTCAACACACGCAATACACGCAGGAGAATTGCCATGCCGCACCCGCTGGTTCAGCAGCTACGCTTCACCCGCGCCGAGTTTCTGCGCGGCCTCGCCGACCTCGGCGAGCAGGACGCGCGCCACCGCTTTGTGCCCATGAACTGCATTAGCTGGAACGTCGGCCACCTGGCCTGGCAAGAGCAGCGCTATTTCATCACGTTCGCGCAGGGCAGCGTGCCGGCGCCCGAGCTGAACCAGCAGTTCGCCTATGGCGCCCCCGCCAGCGCGCCGTCGCTCGCCGAGATGCTTGGCCTCTGGCGCCACGTCACCGCCGCCGCCGACACCTGGCTCGAACAAGTGACAACCGCCAAGCTGCTCGAGATCTACACCACGCCAACAAACACCTGGAGCACGAGCTTCGGCAATCTGATGCAGCGGGTGATCTACCACTACTGGTATCATACTGGCGAAAACCTGGCCATCCGCCAGCAGCTCGGCCACACCGACCTGCCTGAGTTCATCGGCAATATCGACGACGAGGCGCCCTACCGGAGCGCCTGATCGGTCGCTTCAGGGCGCAGCGCCCCCGCAGGAGTGGATCGCTCCGGGGCGCATAGCCCCAGGCTCACCCCGATGCGGAGAAGGCGCGCACGATGCGCGCCCTACGGGAAAGGCCGTACCAGTGGCAACGCCGTAGGCTCATGCCTCAGGGCAAACCATCACATGCTTCTGTGCCACGAGGCATGCACCACCGAGGCTGCAACCGAGGCGGTATTCTTTAACGGGGCTTGGGGCGAAGCCCCAGCCTACCCCTGAGCCAGCGCCACCCTCGCAATTGCCAAGAAATCCCGCATCCAATCATCGAGCGCGGCCATTGCCGTGCTGCGCGTCGTTGCGGTGTACTCCGTGGCGAGGCGTGCGCTGTTCTGCGCGCTGGCGCCAGCAGCTACCGCCGCCACCTGCGCCTGTGCCGCCGCCAGGTCTTCGGCCGACACGCCGTAGCGCGCGAAGGCCGCGACGCTCGCCGGGCTTGCCAGCGCGGTAGCGTAGAACTGCCCGGCCTGCAGCAGCCAGTCGGCAGTGAAGCGCATGCTCGGCTTGTCGAGGCCGAGCGCGGAGGCAGTGAGCGGGGCGGCGCGAAATGCCACGCGCGCGATCTGCACATACTCCTTGTGGGTCGCGCGGGCCTTGCGCAGAGCGTCTGTGAGTGTAGCGTTGGCGGCGCGCTGCTGATCGGCGTGGGCGCGGGCGTGCTGATACTGCGCCTTTGCTGCGGCGTGCAGCGCAAGGCCCTCGGCCATGCGCGCAGCGTCGTAGCCGCGTGCGGCCATGCGCGCGCTGAGCCTGGCGTCGGTTTGCACGGTTTCGATCGCCACCTGCGCGGCGAGCAGGCGCTGGCTGACGCGCGCGTCGGCGTTGTAGCCGCCAAGCTGCCGGCGCAGCCGTGACATCCGCGCGCGGCTCTGAGCGTCCGGCGACCGAACTGGCGATTCCGGCGACTGAACTGGCGATTCCGGCGACTGAACTGGCGATTCCGGCGACCGAACTGGCGATTCCGGCGACTGAACTAGCGATTCCGGCGACTGAACTAGCGATTCCGGCGACCGAACTGGCGATTCCGGCGACTGAACTAGCGATTCCGGCGACTGAACTAGCGACTCCGGCGACCGAACTAGCGATTCCGGCGACTGAACTGGCGATTCCGGCGGCAGCGTGCCATTACGGGCGGGCGATGTGTTTCGATTGTGTTGCATGAGCGCTCTCCGGGCGATTGGGCCGTAGGCCGATGGGCGCGCTACCCACGACGGATCTTGTTCACGAATCATATACCGAAGGTAGGGGCCGCGCTGCCGCGCCGCGCGATGATCGAAATGGCGTCGATTTGATTGCGGCATGGAAGCGATAGCGATATATCGTTTCCGATCGCCTTGACTGGCTTGGAGGTACGCCACGAGGCATGCGCCACCGGCATTTCGATTGCCACGCAGCTCACATTGGGCCTTGGGGCGCAAGCCCCAGCGGGGGTGCGTTTGAGCGTTTGATACCAACTCCGTTTGATTACTTGTGTTTTCTTGTGCGGCGCCCGGCTTTGCCGGGCGCCGCACAAGAAAAAGAAATTTGGGGGCGGCTTCGCCGCCCCAAACCCCCACCAAAGTGTAAGTCATCAAGCGAATTTGGTATGAGCGGGGGAGCGGAAACATTGCTCTGCGCCTATGCCTAAGTGTCTATCCGTAAATGGGGAGGGGGTGGACAACGAGACGTAGCCGCCCGACAATACTGGTGCGAATCGGTATCGTCAGAAAGGCTACGCCATGCGCTATCCTAGCACAAAACCGAAGAACGTTGACTACTTTCGTGTGCCACGCCCGCTGTGGCGCAAAATCAAGCGCTTGCTCCCCAAACAACCGGTCCGTCGTGGCCTGGGACGACCGAGGGCTGATACCCGCGCGATTATCAATGGCATCTGGTATGTCCCTGTGGACCGGCCGCCAATCGGAAAGCCGTCCATCGTTCGTGGTTTGGCGTTTGCAGCTCGGTCATCCACGACCGCTTTCAAGTCTGGGAGCAGCAAGGCCGCTTCTGCCAAAATACTGGAGGTGCTGCTACGCTTTTACAACCGCACGCGCCACATCCAGTGGACCTGGCAATCGATTGACAGCCGTAGTGGTGCGGCGCCACTGGGCGGCCAAGCGACTGGAAAGAATCCGACCGACCGTGCGCGTTCAGGCAGCAAAATCCACCCGGTGGTCGATCAGCGCGGTGCACCCATCGCCGTGCGGATCACCGGGGCAAAATGCAGCCGACAAAACGATGGTGCGCGAGCTGGTGGTCACGATTGTGGCGAAACGACCGACACAGCAGCAACACTTCTGTGCCGATCGCGGCTATGACTACAGTGATGTGCATACCTTTGTCCTGAGCGGCTATACGCCGCACATCAAACATCGGAGACGACGCGGGCGGTGGCTGCGCCGGCTGGTGACGTGCCAGGCGAAGCTGGTTTTCCGGCGCGGCGGTGGGTGGGTTGAGCGCACCTTCAACTGGTTACTCAAGCGCCGTGCGCCTGCGCACCCGCTGGTGTAAGAAGGCCAGCAATTGGTTAGCCTTGGTGCAACTTGCCTGCGCCCATATTTTGTGTGACATGGCAATTTACGGATAGACACTAAGGGCAAACCATACACATGCTTCTGTGCCACGAGGCATGTACCACCGAGGCTGCAACCGAGGCGGTATTCTTTAACGGGGCTTGGGGCGAAGCCCCAAACGGGGGTGCAGGGGTGACGTCGCACCCCTGCCGCAGGGCACGGGGCCGCGTAGGCCCCGGCTCGCCCACCAGCAGCGGCACGCTGCAGCTCAAGAGCGGCTCGACCACGCTGGGCACCAGCGCGGCATTGAGCGCGAACACACTCTACCGGATCGGCATCCACCAGAAAAAAGGCACGGGCGCGGACGGCGTGCTGGAGGCATTTCTGGCGGTTGGCGACGCCGCATTTGGCGCGGCGTTCGCCAGCAGCGCCAGCCAAACCTTCACCAGCCAGGCGAGCAAGCTGGTGGTCGGCGCGACGAACTCGAACGCGGTCGACGCGACCTTCGACGACATCCGGCTGGACAGTGCGGCGATGCCCGGCCCATCGGGCGGCGGCAGCCCGACGGCCACGCCGACGAACACGCCCGCCGGCCCGACGGCCACGCCGACGAACACGCCCGCCGGCCCGACGGCCACGCCGACGACCACACCCACCGGGCCAAGCGCACCGGCGGCCTACGACCAGAGCATGACCTACGATGCGCTGGGCAACCTGCTGAGCAAGACCGGCGTGGGAAGCTACGCCTACGGCGCGAACGGCAACGGCACCGGCGCCGGCCCGCACCAGGCGCGCACGGTGGGCGGGAGCACGTACAGCTACGACGCAAACGGCAACCTCGTGAGCGGCGGCGGGCGGACAACCTGGCGGCGAGCGGACAACCTGCCCTTGAGCGTGACGCGCGCGGGCGTGACGGAGAGCTACACCTACGACGGCGACGGCACGCGCGTAGCCAAGACCGTCGGCGGCGTCACGACTGTCTATTTTGCAGGGCTGTGGGAGCAGATTGTCGGCGGCGCGAGCACGCAGTACTACACGTTCAACGGCCAGGTGGTGGCGCTGCGCGACAGCGCGGCGGGCGTGAGCTACCTGTATGGCGACCAGCTTGGCTCGGTGAGCTTCGCGACGAGCGCAAGCGGCAGCGCGACGAGCCGGCAAGACTTCGACGCGTGGGGCGCGGTGCGCAGCGGCGGCATCAATGCAACCAGCCTGAACTACACCGGGCAGCGGCTGGACAGCAGCGGCTTGCTCGATTATCATGCGCGGCTGTACGACCCGACGCTCGCGCGCTTTGTGAGCGCGGATAGCGTGGTGCCGAGCAGCGCCTCAGGCGGGCTGGACGGCGTGCAGCTCAAGGGGCTGACGGCCGACTTCCACGAGCCAGGGTTTGCCGCGCAGATCGGTGGCGAGAATACCCTCGGCTTCTGGTTCGAGCTGAGCGACCAGCAGCGCCAGCAGGCTGGCGTGCCGTGGGGGCCGGCGAACCCGCAGGCGCTCAATCGCTACAGCTACGTGCTCAACGCGCCGGTGAAGGCGACGGATCCAAGAGGGCATAATTCTAATAAGATCACGATCAAGCCTGGCGAGACGGATGCCTATACGGATACTCTTAGCAAACATAAGCTCAAGTGGGATCTTATCTATGGCGGAGCTGCAATTGTCGCTGGGCTCGCTTTTGCTCCATGTCCTGTTTGTAGCGCCGCCGCTGCCGGTGGACTACTTGGGATTGGTTACTATGTCAATCAGAGTTTCATTCTAGCAAATGAAGCTATCGATCGGGCATCAGTGTTTGCCACCGATAATGGCACAGTCTCTATCGAAGTAGATCCACTGAAACGGAGAGTAACCATTATAGGGACTAGGCCGGACGGTAGCACCTATTCTGTTATCATCGATAATGCTCCAGCAGAACTCATGGAATCCATTCAGCAAACGAATAAGGAGCATAGCGAGTTTATGTCGCATACCTCCGGATAAGTGATTAGCTGTTACTATACTCTAATTCGAAGCCCTCTTGTCGGTTTTTCAATAGGTAATTGGAGGACTACATAATGACATTCCGTTGCTCATTGCATGACACACATTTGTGCTGGAGTAGAAATAGCGCATTGGGACGCCGAAAAGCCTCAGGGCCGAGTAGCAGCGTAACGAGCCTCGGAAATAATAGCGCAAGGCATCAGGATGCGTAAATCGCGTTTTCAGAACAAGTGTGTGTCATGCCGTAAGCATTCCGTTTGTTAGTCGATGCGCGCATTGACAGCAGAAATGAGCTAAAAGCGACATTTCTTAGACCACAGCAACAATGTAGAAAAGATACTGGTTACAGCCAGTTGTTTCTATAGTATTCCTAGGGGAGTTGTGAGTCTTTCTCTAGCGCGACTGTTTTCAGATGCGTCGTCCATCGCGATAGGCCTAGTTTGGTGTACGGATAATACAGAATTGAGATATGAATACATGCTAATGCGTTACAGAACGCCTTCTTATGTGCATGTACCTCGTCTCTGTTTGTTATTGCGCTAATACAGAATACATTCGTTGCCTTATTCTTTTAATTTTAATTACATTCACGGTATTCGGAGAAGTATTTATTTGAGGATAGTATATGCATCGTCGGGTGATTAAATCGAAAGTACATGTATATTGTAAATCATGGATGATTTTCTTTTCGCTTTCTATAGCTATTAGATTGCTGATCAGTTTTTCTGGTTCTGACATTTGGAAGAATAGAATTGCTTTTATTCCATTCTTGGCATATATATTATACTTTTCAGCTCCGCTTATAGGAGTGCTTGTTTTTGAGACAAGTAAATTTGTGGGATATATGAAGCGAGAACATAATATTAAGCTCTCAATATTAGATATTCATGGTTATAATTCGCTGGGTTCGGACTTACGGGATCCAAATGTAGAGTATATGAGAATAGATTTTAAAAAATTAGAGCGATTTCTTATTATCGCACTATGTTTGTCAATAATTTCATCGCTCATTATTTATAAATTATAAAGTTTGGTAGTGTCATCTTTAGGTCGCTAGCTTTTAGACCGACGTCGCCGATGCCTTGGTCGCCCAAATGCGCGGCTCCGCGCTGGTCGGCGTGCAGGCTGCCCTCGAAACCGCGCTAATGGAAGAGCTGGAAATCCATCGCCAGCACGCACACGGCGCACCATTCGCTGTACATCCAGCCGGCCAGCTTCCCGGCCAGCGCGCGGATTGTGCAGATCCAGAACAGCGGCACGACCGCCGGCGCGAGCGCAGCCCACTTGCGCTCGGGCTCACGCGCTCGCCTGGGTATACGAAGCCCGCGTGCGCGGGCTCCAATACCGAAATGAAACGGTGCGCTTCATAGGCGCTCGGCTCACGCAACAACGCCTCCTGCGGCAGACTGATCCGCTTATCGCCTCGATCAGCCTCAGGGCGCGCCACGAGGCCTGCGCCACCAGCCTTCCAATCGCCCGTCGCTGACATTGGGGGTCTGGGGCGCGAGCCCCAGCCGCCGGGGTCGGGTGTTCTTTAGGCGTGGCCGGGCGGGACGGCTCCGGCTCACCTCGGCAGGGAGAAGGCGCGCACGATGCGCGCCCTACGGAAAAGACGGCCGTACCAGCGGAGAGCGGGTGAGCGCAGACACCGCCCTGCATCTCTGCCACAGGGCCAACCATCACCCATACCCACGCCACGAGGCATGTACCACCGGCGTAGCAAGAGCGATGGCATTCATTCTGGGGTCTGGGGCGCGAGCCCCAGCCGCCGGGGTCGGGTGCCCTCTGGGCGTGGCTGGGCGGGACGGCCCCTGATGCCGCGCGGCATGAGCGCGAATGGCAGCGCGCCGCCCCGACCATCGCGCTGTAAGCGAGCCATGGCATTATTTGGTGCCCGATATCTGGCCGGCGCGACGCGGAACCGCATCACTCCTCAACCGACTCCGACCCACCGAGGAGTGCATCATAGTCAGGTTTACGGCCGACATAGTAGATCTCGACGCGGCGCGCAGTGTCATCAACCGCCCAGATCAACCGATATCGTGCGTCGGAGAGCCAGCAACGGTAGACATCAGGATAACCGCGCAATTCCCGCGCGTAGCTGGGGCGCGGTTCTCGTGCTAGATTCGCAATCCGCTGCCGCACCTCCTGGCGCAATTTGCCCTGAAGTTGCTCAATCTGATGTTTGAGGGTGCGATCGAATGCGAGACGATAGGGCGGCTCAGTCATCTGGCGAATCCAGCGCCGCCAACGCCGCCTCTGGCGTATCAAAGAGCATGACCTCATCCGGATGCTGTTGACGATAGGTACGGACGCGCTCGACGACAGCGCGAATCCAGGGTTCATCCGCAGCATCCAATTGATCGAGCCGCTCGGCCGCAGACACTAGTGCCTGAAACGTCGAAAGATCCACCAAAACTGCGACCGGTTGGCCATGTTCATAGACTGTCGGAAAATGTTCCGATGTAACCTGTTTCCATTCCATGGGGTACCTCCTATCGGGACTATTATACACCTTGCTGCATGCCCATACAGGGTCAACTCTCGCGCTGCTTGTAGTTCATACGCGCCTACTGTACAATCATGCACGGCTGTACGACCCGGAGCTCGCGCGCTTTGTCAGCGCGGATAGCGTGGTGGTATATGTAAGTTCTCCGCAAGATCTCAATCGTTACAGTTACGGATTAAACAACCCTGTCAAGAACATTGATCCGACGGGGCATTGTGCGACGGGTTTGATCGTCGATACGGCTGTTTGTGTCATTGTTGTGGTGAGTGAGTCTGCCGCATTGGCTGGCGGAGCAACGCTCTTCGGAGTAGGAACAGCAGCGTCGTATGTAGCAGCTGGAGGTGGAACTGCATATACCACCGATGCGGCGGGAGCAATTGTCCCCATAACGTCGGATGATCCGTATGCCCCTAAAACATCTGACGATCTGCCCATAAAGCGGCAAAAGCAGGACGAACATGTAGAAGGTACACCCAACAATAAGAATAGAGTCAAGACGGATGGACCTGTAAGTACATATTCTGATCGCGAGACGGCTGAAAAATACACTCGTGAGGCCTGGAATACTGGGACAAATCCTGATGTCGATAAATATGATCGAACTCGAGAACGTGATTTCGGTCAAGATATTCCTGGAGCCAAGCTACCCGACGGATCCCCGACTTCTCGAGTAAGAGTAAATAAGTATACACGAGGACAGCTTCATAGTTACCCAATACCACGTAGGTTTAAACCTATTCTTGAAGAGTAATTTGGAGAAGTAGTATGATTGATGCAAATGAATATCAGCAAATTGTCGACCGAGTGAAGGAAAAATACTTATCATTAATCGAACCACGTTTTTATTTTAAACGAACGGCATATGTACAACGTATATATGCTCATATTGAGGAAGAGATAGGCGCAATCATTGTTATGGAAGATGAAACTGACATTAATATCGATGTTAGTTTTCAATATGTTCTTCGAGAAAATAAAAGTTTATGGGGTTTACAACTCTCAATGGTTGGGCCATACGCTGCTATTTGGCGCGTTGTAGAATATGGCAAGATACTTCAAGTCATAGATGCAACAACCAATGCTTTAGAACCTATTGAACAATGAATTATTGAAACACTTACTAAAAATAATATTTACGTCTTGGATGAGAATAGCTTATCTATGCATATACCGTTACAACTGCCTTATATCGATCCTCAAAACGTACGTATCTATCAAGCTCTTTTTACCGAGCTAGATATTCTGCCGTGGGCATAGTTTCCAAATAGCGCTAAAAAAATAGTGCTTCTCAATTGTAGCCTTTAATGCTTGCG